>NZ_CAWUDN010000081.1:0-36117 GCF_963920915.1 Nostoc sp. PCC 9305 | reverse complement strand
GTATGGGTAAAGCTTGGTTGTAGTATTTGAGCGCTTCTTGCTTTTCTCCTAATGATGAGTAAACTAAGCCAATATTATTGAGGGTGGTGGCTTCCCCTCCCCTATCCCCTACTTCACGGTTTATGGGTAAAGCTTGGTTGAGGTATTTGAGCGCTTCTTGCTTTTCTCCTAATGAGTCGTAGACTAAGCCAATACTGTTGAGGGTGGTGGCTTCTCCTCCCTTGTCCCCCACTGCACGGCGTATGGGTAAGGCTTGCTTGAAGTATTTGAGCGCTTTTTGCTTTTCTCCTAATGAAGAGTAGACTAAGCCAATATTGTTGAGGGTGGTGGCTTCCACTCTTCTGTCCCCCACTGCACGGAGTATGGGTAAAGCTTGGTTGTAGTATTTGAGCGCTTCTTGACTTTCTCCTAATGAAGAGTAGACTAAGCCAATATTATTGAGGGTTCTAGCTTCTCCTCCCCTGTCCCCCACTGCACGGGTTATGGGTAAAGCTTGGTTGTAGTATTTGAGCGCTTCTTGCTTTTTTCCTAATGAGTCGTAGACTAAGCCAATATTGGTGAGGGTGGTGGCTTCCCCTCCCTTGTCCCCTACTGCACGGCGTATGGGTAAAGCTTGATTGTAGTATTTGAGCGCTTCTTGCTTTTCTCCTAATAAGTCGTAGACACCGCCAATATTGTTGAGGGTGACCGCTTCTCCTCCCTTGTCCCCCAGTGCACGGAGTATGGGTAAAGCTTGGTTATAGTATTTGAGCGCTTGTTGCTTTTCTCCTAATAAGTCGTAGATTCTGCCAATACCAAGAAGGGTGAGTGCTTGTCCATATTTATCATCAACTTGTTGCCAAAGCTTCAGCGCTTCCTGCCATTTCCCAATGGCCTGTCGCAGTGATTCTGCTGTCCCTTGCTGATAAAGTTCCTGCCCTTCTTGAAGAATCCGTACCGCAGCAGCGCGAGTTACATCTTGTGACGTTGTTCCTGGCTGTTGTGCTATCTGCAACGGTGTACCTCTCGGTGTTGCCCCCACTGCATCAGATAGCAAAACCATACTCAACAACAAACTTAAACTGTTACGGGTAAATTTTGTTAGAAAGCGCCAAAAAACCCACTGAGACTTTGCACTCCCCATCATTGTTTAGCCTCAATCTGTGATTATTAACAACCCTATTCCTGCCGAACCCAGTCCCCAATAATAAATTATTATTTAATTGTCATCAGGGATATTGCTGAAACTTTGCTGAAACTTTAAATTGATTTTATGGGTGCGGTCAAAGTTTACGGTTCTGGTTTCTGTTTTTGCAACGAACTCCCTCGATAAACCCTGATTTTCTCGTTCTCACGCTTCCTAGCAGGAAATAAGGCAATACGGCTCGGTTAAGGTTTTTTGATGGAAATACTAGATCGCTAAAGATGCGATAAATCACTGTCAATACGAAAGACTATTGTCTTGACGGCGATTCATCGCGTCTCTTGCCTTAACCGAAGAGTATTGGGAGATAAGGAAGGAGAAAAAGGTCTACCTATAATTGCCTAAGTACAAGCGATTCTTTATTTACACCCCAGCCAAATGCCACAAATAAAAGGATAAAATTGAATCAGACTCAAATATAAAAATTATGAAAACAGCTATTATTGCCAAAGTAACGGCTGATGGAAAGCTAGAAAATCCTCCAGAAGTATTAGCACAGTTTCAGCCCTCTACTGAGTATGAAGTCTCGGTTACAGAAGATCAGATAGTTTTCAAAAAAACTTATCAACGATTAACACTAAAAGAATTAAGGTAGAGAGCGTTAGATGCTGGTTCAGATCCAAATCAACCAACGCTTGAAGAAATTAATTAGTCAAATAGTCAAAGAAGTTAGACAAGAACTTTGGGCTAATTTAGGTATTCATTAATAATGCAATAAAGGAGTAAACTTATGCAGACAGATCCAATTATCAGAGTCACTGATGAAAAGCAAATAAATCTCCCAGTAGAAATTGAATCTCAACTGATACCTGGTGATGAATACAGAGTAATTCTAAAGGAAAATTGTATTCTTTTAGAAAAAATTACTCAGCAAAATGTAGATTTAGATGATTTTTTACAAAGTCTTGAACAATTAGAACCCGATCCTAATCAACCAACTCTGGAAGAAATTAGTGAACTTGTCAAGGATGTCAGACAGGAGTTATGGTCTAATCCATGAGAGTTATCCTTGATGTAAATGTTTGGATTTCAGCTTTGTTGTGGGGAGGTGTTCCTGGTAAAACCTTGCGTTTAGCAAGAAATCAACAAATTAATATATTTGCTTCTGAATTTTTATTATTAGAACTAGAAACAACTTTAAAACGTGATAAATTTCAACTACGACTACAACAAAGAGGTTATACGGTTGAGGATTTGATTTCTGTAGTCAAGGGTTTATCAAATATTGTCCAACAATCTCTGTAGATGCTCCTCAATTACGCGACCCAAAAGATAATTTAGTTTTGGCTGCGGCTGTTGCGGCAAATGCTGAAGCAATTGTTACTGGAGATTTAGATTTATTGGTGTTGATAGAATTCAACGGAATTCCAATTTTAACTCCGCAAGATTTTTTAAGTCGTTATTTCTTAGATTAAGTTTTAGCATTAGCCTAGAAGTACAGTTCTCAAAGAAGCGACACACCTGTTGATGATACCGATCTCTGGCGCTGTAGTACGCAAACAAAAACCCGCTATCTGCGAGTATAAGCGGATAATAGGTCATGAATGCCGCTTGTTGAGATATTGAGCGATCGCTTTTTTACGGTTTGAGCGTTCCGATAAATCCGTTGGTGCATCTTGTAGCAGATGTTCAGGGTGTCCACCCCGCCTCTCTACCAAAGTTTTACCCGCTTGTAAGGTTAGCCAGCGTTCAGCAATCATCCTATTTCTCCGTGTCCTCTGCCCTTCTGTGGTAGCCTGCGACAAGCCGCTTTGCGTCTACGTTATTCCCTAACTCTTGCGTAAGTCCTAAAAGAATCTCACGCCCAAACACCAAAACACAACTCTGCGTCTTTGCGCCTCTGCGTGAGATTTCCCACTAAATTAGTATTCAATATACCTAGCCTACTTTAACCATCGCGCCGCATCTTTGGCATGATAAGTCAAAATCAAATCTGCACCAGCGCGTTTAAACCCAGTTAAAGTTTCCATAACCACCCGCTCTTCATCAATCCAACCATTGAGAGCCGCAGCTTTCACCATCGCATACTCACCAGAAACATTGTAAGCCGCAACTGGTAAGTTACTCGCTTCCTTCACCCGCCAGATAATATCCATATATGCCAAGGCTGGCTTAACCATGAGCATATCAGCACCTTCAGCGATATCTAATTCAATCTCTTTAATCGCTTCGCGGGCGTTACCTGGGTCCATTTGGTAAGTTCTTCTGTCCCCAAATTGTGGTGTCGAGTCTGCTGCATCCCGGAATGGGCCATAATAACCCGAAGCATATTTAGCAGCATAAGATAAAATCGGCGTATCTTGAAATCCTGCTTCATCCAAACCCTGACGAATTGCTTGCACAAACCCATCCATCATCCCCGAAGGCGCGATGATATCAGCACCAGCTTTCGCTTGAGAAACTGCCGTTTTCTTCAACAATTCCAGAGTTGGATCGTTTAAAACTCGTCCTGTTAAATCACCAGTTTGTAAATAACCACAATGACCGTGACTGGTATACTCACACAAACAAGTATCAGCAATTACAACCAAATCTGGCACTGCTGCTTTTACCGCCGTCGCCGCTTTCTGGACGATACCGCAATCATGCCAAGCGCCAGTGGCATCCACATCTTTATCGGCTGGAATACCAAATAAAATAATAGAAGGAATTCCTAAGTCGTAAACTTCTTTTGCTTCTTCAACAATTTTATCTACCGAAAGTTGGTAGACTCCGGGCATCGATTTCACCTCATTAGCGATTCCCTCACCTGGTACAGCAAATAGTGGGTAGATTAAATCGCTTGTTGTTAAAACAGTTTCACGAACCATCCGGCGCAGTTGGGGATGTGTACGCAGACGACGGGGGCGATGTGTAGGAAACATAAAATTTTATCAAGAAAAACAACGCAGATAGACACAAAACAAAGCGTCACAAAAGCAGGCTAAAATTTTCCTGCCGTCAGACAGACTACAAACAGTGCTTAACTGTCCTTTGCCCTACTCTTAATCAAGTTGTGGGGCAATTTTGTATTCTACAGCTTGGTTGCACCTATCCGACGGACTGGAAAAAAAACAACATTATGAAGAAATTCAAAAATTTAAACGCAAAGTGGCGCAAAGGTAAACGCAGAGGCACGCAGAGAATTTGCTACTAAGTTTAATGAAATGTTGTGCTTGGTAGTAAATAACTGACAATTACCAATGCTCTATGCCTAATTCCATAAATTTGTGTTAAAAAACTCGAAAAATATAGGGATAACGGAAGGGTATATCAGGATTGCTGAAAACTCCAATGAGCGCCCAAATTGTTAATCCCCAGTGTAGTAGATATCCCAGACCGGCTAGTGGCCCCAGCAATAATAGAGGTAATACTAACCAACCGAATAGAAAAAACAGCGCTCCCAGAATTGCACCATAAAACCAGACATTAAAGTGGAAATTGATGGATTCTTTGGCGTTTTCTTTAACAACAGGATCGTCAGATACGAGCAGTATGGCGATAGGTATGCCTACAGATATCAATGTTGTGCTGAAAAAAATAGCTCCATGAGACAAGGCAGATAGAAGCTTTCGCTTGTCTGTGTCGTACATTGCTTTCTCCTATTTACTCAGATTGTTGGTTATACTACGACCCTATCATGAGCATCGTTGTCTTAAGATTAAAAGACTTACCAGAGTCAAAAAAAATTAAGCTAACTAACAAACAAATACATTTATGTCTACTGAACTTCAGTCTGAACTTATTCAAGCAGTTGAACTTCGCCGCAACTTTGCGATTATATCTCACCCCGATGCTGGTAAAACTACACTAACTGAAAAGCTACTCCTGTACGGGGGTGCAATTCACGAAGCTGGGGCGGTTAAGGCGCGACGGGCACAGCGCAAAGCTACTTCTGACTGGATGGCGATGGAGCAACAACGGGGTATTTCTATTACTTCCACAGTGTTGCAATTTGAATACCGGAATTGTCAAATCAATTTATTAGACACTCCCGGACACCAAGATTTCAGTGAAGATACTTATCGTACCCTTGCAGCCGCCGATAATGCAGTGATGCTGATTGATGCAGCAAAAGGTTTGGAACCGCAAACCCGCAAATTGTTTGAAGTATGCAAGTTGCGCGGTATCCCAATTTTTACATTTATCAACAAGCTCGATCGCCCAGGAAGGGAACCTCTGGAACTGTTGGATGAAATTGAGCAAGAATTGGGATTGCAAACCTATGCGGTAAATTGGCCGATTGGGATGGGCGATCGCTTTAAAGGTGTTTTTGACCGACACAAACAACAAATTCACCTGTTTGAACGCAGCGCCCACGGCAGCCGAGAAGCCCGCGATACAATAGTGGAATTAGGCGATCCGAGAATAGAAGAACAGCTGGAACAAAGCCTGTACCACCAACTGAAAAACGATCTAGAACTCTTAGATGGAGTTGGCCCAGAGCTAGATTTACAGTTGATACACGAAGGCAAAATGACGCCTGTGTTCTTTGGTAGCGCCATGACTAACTTCGGGGTCGAGTTATTCCTCAAGTATTTCCTCGACTATGCCCTCAAACCTGGTTCTCATGTCAGCAGTGTTGGCGAAGTTCCCCCTACATACCCGGAGTTTTCGGGGTTTGTCTTTAAACTGCAAGCGAATATGGACCCGAAACACCGCGATCGCGTCGCATTTATCCGGGTTTGCACTGGTAAGTTTGAAAAAGATATGATGGTGAATCACGCTCGCATTGGTAAACTCATCCGTCTATCTCGCCCGCAAAAACTCTTTGCTCAAGAGCGAGAATCGATTGATGTGGCTTATCCTGGCGATGTGATCGGTTTGAATAATCCCGGTGTTTTTGCGATCGGGGATACAATTTACACGGGACAAAAGCTCGAATATGAGGGGATTCCGTATTTCTCGCCGGAACTGTTTGCATCTTTGAGGAATCCCAACCCCTCGAAGTCTAAACAATTCCAAAAAGGCGTTGCGGAATTGCGAGAAGAAGGTGCTGTGCAAATTATGTATTCAACTGATGAAGCCAAGCGCGATCCAATTTTGGCGGCGGTGGGTCAGTTGCAATTCGAGGTAGTACAGTTTCGCTTACAAAACGAGTATGGTGTAGAAACCATATTAGATTTATTGCCCTACAGTGTCGCCCGTTGGGTTGAGGGTGGTTGGGAAGCATTAGAAAAGGTGGGACGAATATTCAATACCACTACAGTTAAAGACAGTATGGGACGCCCAGTGTTGTTATTCCGCAATGAGTGGAATTGTCAACAGTTACTGGGCGACCATCCAGAGTTAAAATTAAGCGCGATCGCTCCAGTATTTTCTAGTCAACAACCAGTGGAGGAATAGAAGAAGAATACAGAATCCAGAATTCTGAATTCAGAATTAGTCCTACAAAAGAGCTAACTGAATTCTGACTCCTGACTTCTGAATTCAATCTTTATCATTCACTTGACAAACAAAACTTGAGCGCGGTTGATTTCCACGGCATCCGAGGTTCGCGCTTTTGCACAAACGTGGATCATTTAGAAGAGATTGGAGTGCCAGAATTTGTATGCCTTCACATGCCAAACCGTCTTTGGAGGCTGGTTTAGTTGCCCTCAAGCAGGGAAATTACCAAACAGCGATCGCCCAACTAGAACCTATTGCTAGCAGCCAAAATAATGGGACTGCTAGCTTACAAGCTCAGGTTGGTTTAGTGATGGCTTATGCTCGCACTGGCGAAGTTCCCAAAGCGATCGCTATTTCCCAGAATCTCATTGAGAGTAACAATCCGCAAGTTCAAGAGTGGGCAACACGCGCTCTCGAACACCTGACAAAACGTAAAAAAACCGAGCAAGAATCAAAAAAAGTCGAAACTGGATTTGTTCCCTTTGAGAATTCAACGCCAGATTCAACACCAGATTCAACTCCAGTTACTCCCCCGGAAACTCTTACATCAGAGGAAAAACCGAACGAGCAAGTAATAGCAACCAAAAGCGACGACATCCCGCCAATGGTTCCACTAGCTAGACTCAAAGCGACATTAGCGACACCGCCACCACCGCCACCATCGCCTACATCCCTAAGCGGCTTCATGGGTTCTGTTACTCGCACCCAAGCCAAATTATTCGGTGTTATTTATTGGCGACAAGCACAACGCGCCAGAGCATGGCAACCACTACGTAAACCAAAATTAATTCCCTTGCGGCTACTGTCAGCCGGAACATTTATCGCTCTGTTTTGGGTAATACGAGAAATCCTCAAGTTAGCACTGGGATTAATCAACCAGACTTTAGTCAAACTACCTTATCTGGAGCCGATACAGCTTTTATACCAAGATCCTACTCAACTGTTGCTGATCGCATTGGTGATTTTAATCGGAGTATCACCTTGGTTGCTGGATCTGCTACTGGCGAACTTGTATGGTCAGCGAGAATTTTCTAAAGATGTATTGAATACCCATAGCCGCGAAGCCGTTCGGGTGCTACAACGTTGTTCCCAACAGCGGCACTGGCCGTTACCCAAACTGCGGATTTTACCAACGGCTGCACCAATTATTCTGACTTATGGTAGTTTACCACGTAATGCCAGGATTGTTGTAAGTCAAGGGCTATTAGAGCAGCTGGCAGATGATGAAATCGCCATTATTTACGCCACGCAGCTAGGGCATATTGCTCACTGGGATTTTGCTGTAATGTCTTTGTTGCTGCTGGTGACACTACCAGTTCATCAGCTATATCAGCAAATGTCGGAGTTGGGAGACAAAATATCAGCAAAAATTTGGCGCTGGCCAGTAACAATTCTGGCGAGTCTAGTTTATGGAATTTGGTGTTTGCTGACTGGAACTGCATTGTGGTTGTCACGGTTGCGGCTTTATTATAGCGATCGCGTCGCCGCTGAAATTACTGGTAATCCCAATGCCCTGATTCGTGCCTTACTCAAAATCGCCATTGGCATTGCCGCTGATATCCAAAAACAAGAACACACCAGTTGGCAACTGGAAAGCTTAAATCTTTTAACACCAGTCAGCTACCAACAGAGTTTATCTTTGGGCACTATTGCCAGTAATCTATCTTTTGAATCCTTTTTAAAATGGGATACTGCCAATCCCTATCGCCGATGGTTTACGATTAATAATAGCCATCCTTTAATGGGCGATCGCATCGAACGCCTCTGCCAAATAGCCCGTCACTGGCATCTAGACACCGAACTACATTTTGCAAGCGAACCATCAAAGGTTAAGCGTCAGTCTTTTCTATTACAAGTCGCTCCCTGGTTGGGAATTCCTCTAGGGGTTGTGTTTGCAGCTTTAGTTTGGCTAACCTGGCAACTAGCATTCACACTTAAGTTTTTAAATCTAAAGTGGATATATGAAGATTGGTCTTTCATTACAGGCTGCCTTCTGATTGGCTTTAGCATCGGTACTGTGATGCGGATTAATTCTTTCTTCCCCGATATTAAACCTGCCACCGTACAAACTGACGACAGCTTACCCAACCTGTTAGCTGACCCTTCTGCCTTACCTATTGATAGCGTCAGCGTGCGTCTTGTGGGCAAATTATTAGGTCGTCAAGGTACTAGTAACACCCTAGCGCAAGATTTAATCTTGCAATCCAGCGCGGGTTTGGTGAAATTACACCATATTTCTTGGCTAGGACAGTCAGTCAATCACCAGGATCTAATTGGTCGGCAAATTATCGTCACAGGTTGGTTCCGGCGAGGAGCAACACCTTGGATCGATATCCAAACCCTAGAAACTCAAAGTGGTAAAACCATTCATAGCCCTCATCCCATTTGGTCTACTTTTTTAGCTATTGCAGCACAGGCTTGGGGCGCATACGTCTTTCTCACTGGTTAGTCATTGGGCATTGACAAGGGACAAAGGAAAAATCGGAATGTAAACAAAAGTTGCAGGTTTTCTTAACAAGTGTTACATTTATTTACACAAACAAGAGCAACCGACATAACTCAGCATAAACGCTTAGTTGTGGATTTAGGTGCTTTTTCCCCGCTCTATACCTTTTTATCCTCCCAACACAGCAGCAAATTAACCAGCCAGTGGCTGGTTTTTGTTTCAAAATATGCTCACTTGAATAAAAAAATGTGTTTTATGTTACGATGCACTAATACTAATGCCGAAAAAATATGCGCTAAACTAGCTACGTAGAAAATACCGTGGTAATGTAAGGAATGGTATTTGATTCTGCGAAAAAGGGCATAGAAGAAAGCGTGTACTTTAGCAGGCAATAGGCTATTAAATTTACAATTCTTAGAATTAAGGTGTTATTAGCTCACCATAGTGTGAGCCTTTGGATTAAACAAGCTTGATCCCGACGAAAAACTGTATTGTTGTATAGGTTGACAGTTTCGAGCAAAAAAATTGGTTTATGGCAGTCTTGGTCAATAGCATCTATTTAAAAGCCAAAGCTAAATGATTGTTTTCTTGCCTTGCCATGTTCATTCAACTCTGGAGGTATAGTTCATGTCCGTTCGCCTATATATAGGTAATTTGCCTAAAGATGAAATAGATCGTCAAGATCTGCAAGCCGTTTTTGCAGCAGAAGGTGATGCTGTAACTACTAAATTAATTAAAGACCGCAAAACTGGCAAATGCCGTGGTTTCGGTTTTCTTACAGTCAACAATGACGAACAAGCTGACGAAATTATTGAAAAGTATAATGGTCAGATGTTCAAAGACACTCCCATTAAGCTAGAGAAGGCATTACCTCGGACAAAGGGTGAAGAGGGCGACGAGCAAGCTCCTAAACCAGTTACTCTTGCTAGTACTAGTAATAGTACCCCGACTCCTAGCCCGAACAGAGAAGGTAGCCGTCGTGAGAAAAGCTCTAAGAAGCCTCGTCGTGGCGGCGGTGGCGGAGGTTCTCGCGAAAGCAGCACTACAACCACCGATTCGGACGCTATTCGTCCAGATCCTCGTTGGGCTTCGGAATTAGAAAAGCTGAAGCAGATGCTAGCTGCACAAACTACAAATTAATCCTCAAGGGAGAGAAGTTAAAAATTAAAAATCAGAATTTTTTTTGATTTTTAATTTTTAATTGTTGATAATTATCTAGCTGCTTTGTTTAATGAACTTGCAGCTAATTTTGTAGGTACGTAGGTGCAGCCCGCCGTAGGTATCGCATCGCCACGAGTCACACCAAGTCGTACCTGAGAGTTAGCAGTTAGGAGAGTGCAAACCGCCCAAGCTCAATAAAATTTATCTGGATTTTAATCAAATCAAACGAGACATAAGTTTTACGAATTCATTATACTTACGTAATGAAAAAGTATATATTAATGCAACTATAGTTTCTGTAGACTTATTGTTAAAGCTTGCTGATAAAAAATAAAATTAAGTTTTTGTGATTGGGGTCAAATAAGTAGTGATACCGTGTTAGAGGGCGATCGCACTCGCTACCCCTACCACAATCCCCTACAAATTTATGCTCAAAGATGTATTGACAAAATTCACTTATTTTTAACTTGTGACAAATGCGAGGGGTGTGGGGATATGTTTCTATTGAGTGCATAAATCAGAAAATGCATCGTACTAAACAATATGGGATGAATAAATATATCCCTAGCATTGGATATTGCATTTAATTGGAGTATTACGTATGAATTCTCAACACTCGCAATTTAGTTCAGACAATAAAACAGATTTAGAAGCTCTAGGTTTAATCAAAAAGTTAGATAACGAGACCTCTCAAGTTATTAGCGGTGGGGACTTAGCCCGTGCACTCCTAGCTAACCCAAACCCAATACTCGCCAATCCCAATCCCAATCCAAACGGATCGAAAAACTCACTTGACATATACAATGGGACTTCTTCTCCGCTCTATTTTGATTTAAGCTTTGGTAATACAATTTCGCAAGACCTTCAACTAAAACCCGGTAATTCAATAGTCTTTTCAGACCAAGCAACAATAGCTGATTTTAGGTTTGATGGAGATTTGAACACAGCTGGTATTCAACTAAATAAAACTACCGTCAACGCTCCTGGAAATTATGCTTTTGTCTTAGGTTCCAATGGGATACTAAGTCTCATCTAATGCAACGCTTCTTAGTTGCAAATATTTTTTAAAATACTAGTCTGCCATGATTTGTTCTATAAAAAAATCATGGCAGATAGCGTGAAAACAAGAAATTGCAGCAGTGCTTATAATAGCTTAATTGGTACATTGAGAATTACCAAAAATATTGATTGATATAATGTTTATCCAGTAAGGGTTACAGCCTTAGCGTAACTTTCTGTTCGATTGCTCATTACGCTCTGATTACACACATAAAAAAACCTGATCTTTATCAATGCGATCGCAGTAATTATCTGGATTTGATAAATTAGAGTCAGTCATGGCAAGCTTGATAATGCCAAGAGAGCCGGAGGCGCGTAGGCGCAGCCGGCCGTAGGCATCGCTCTAAAGATAATCTACACTCAAGGAGATACCGATCGTTTTCAGCTTCTGTTATGTCCTCAACTCTAGATTCTTTGCCACCTGCGCTCGCTAAAATTGTCCAGCGCTTTCAACGCGCTTCCGAACCGAAGCGACGCTACGAACAGCTAATATGGTATGCTCAGAAGCTCAATGAGTTCCCAGACGCTGATAAATTACCTGAAAATAAAGTTCCTGGTTGCGTGTCTCAAGTTTTTATCACAGCAGCCTTGGATGACGGTAAGGTTGTATTTCAGGGCGATTCCGATTCTCAGTTAACCAAAGGATTAGTCGGGCTTTTGGTTGAAGGATTGCATGGACTAACGCCAACTGAGATTGTCCAACTTACTCCAGATTTTATTCAAGAAACAGGTTTAAATGTTAGCCTGACACCTTCCCGTGCGAATGGGTTTTACAACATTTTTAAAACCATGCAAAAAAAAGCATTGGAATGTAAGTTAGATTTGCCTAGCTAAAGTTGGTTATTGGTCATTTGCAAAGGACAGAGGACAAATGGCAAATTAAGGTACAACTACCAAAATTTAGTGTCATGTCAACTAATTTATTATCTACCTCTGGTGTTATTGGCTTTGGTGGAGTAGTTCAAGAATATCTCTGGAATTTTGAAAATCAGCAATTGCGCGTTGTTTATGAAACCCTCGGTAAAGGTTCACCGCTATTGCTACTACCATCTTTCAGCAGTGTTTCGACGCGTTTGGAAGTCGGCGAACTTGCCAAATTACTAGCTCCCAATTTTCAAGTTGTAGCCGTAGACTGGCCTGGATTTGGTGAATCTTCTCGCCCTAGCTTGAATTACCGACCGGAAATATATCAGCACTTTCTGGAAGATTTTGTCAAAGCTGTTTTTAATACTCCGATTACTGTAGTAGCGGCTGGTCATGCTGCTAGTTACGTTTTACAATTAGCCCTCAAGCAGGCTGCTTTCTCAAAAATTGTATTGTTAGGCCCTACTTGGCGTGGGCCTTTGCCGACAATGGGAGCAAGTCAGCAAATAGCTGGCTTTGTGAGAGAATTGGTGCGATCGCCTATACTTGGTCAAGCTCTCTACAAACTCAATACTACCCCATCTTTCTTAAGTTTTATGTACCGCCGTCATGTCTTTACTGACGCGGCTAAAATTACACCTAGTTTCATTGAGAAAAAGTGGCAAACGACTCAACAACCAGGAGCGCGATTTGCATCTGCTGCCTTTGTAACTGGTAATCTTGATGCTGTACGCGAACAATCTGATTTTTTAGAACTTGTACAGTCTCTAACCGTACCGCTCATGGTAGTAATTGGAGAATCTAGCCCTCCCAAATCACGAGAAGAAATGAACGCTTTGGTAGCCTTACCAGGAGTGAGAAGTGTTGTTATCCCTGGTTCTCTTGGATTGCATGAAGAATACCCAGCAGTTGTTTTAGAAGCAGTTCAAGATTTTTTGTTCTCCTCAGAAAATTAAATCCTCACGCCAAAATGCAAAGAATTATTTTGCACATTGGTGCGATATTAAGATTATAGGACTAGCCCTTTCAAGACCTTTAAACCACAGAGGCACGGAGGACACAGAGAGAAAATAAAGAGAAAGAAATGCGGTCACTCAGACTTTTTCTCTCTGCGCTCTCTGCGCCTCTGCGGTTCGTTCAAAAAAGAACTTTGACAAAGAGTGCTAACTTTAACCCAACACCGCAGGGTGGGTCGGCTTGTATGCAATACTCCTGTCAGGTTACGCCAACTTGTGAATATTTATTACTTATTACAGATATATAAAAATAAAATATTTATTGATTAAATTATGTAATGATTTTGCTGAAAGCCAAAATAACAGCAAGTTAGCACAAAAATATAAAAAGATTTATCATAGGCGAAAATGATTATCCATAAGGTGAGATAAGAGGAATTTAGAGTATGGTGGCTGACGTAATTAACAATTCAGTTCCCGTTACTGTTCTAACAGGCTATTTGGGAGCAGGTAAAACGACTCTACTCAATCACATCCTCACCTACGAACACGGCAAAAAAGTTGCTGTGATTGTCAATGAATTTGGGGAAGTGGGTATTGATAATCAATTGATTATCGATGCAGATGAAGAAATATTTGAAATGAATAATGGCTGTATCTGTTGTACAGTGCGCGGCGATTTAATTCGCATCATTGGCAATTTGATGAAGCGACGCGATAAATTTGATCATTTAGTAATTGAAACGACTGGATTAGCCGATCCAGCACCAGTGATTCAGACATTTTTTGTTGATGAAGATTTGCAAAGCCAACTGTCTCTAGATGCAGTCGTGACAGTCGTAGATGCCAAGCACATTTGGCAGCACTGGGATGCAGACGAAGCACAAGAACAGATTGCTTTTGCAGATGTAATTTTACTTAATAAAACAGATTTAGTAGCGCCAGAAGAGTTGAATGAATTAGAAAAACGGATTCGGGCGATGAATGCGATCGCAAAAATTTACCGCACCCAAAATTCTGAACTAGGAATGGATGCTTTGTTGGGTGTAAAAGCTTTTGATTTAGACCGCGCATTAGAAATCGATCCAGATTTCTTAGGCGAAGATGCCCACGTACACGATGAAACTGTTTATTCTGTGGCTTTAGTAGAAGCAGGTGCAGTTGATGGAGAAAAATTAAACACTTGGCTTTCGGAGTTACTGCGTACCCAAGGGCCAGATATTTTTCGGATGAAAGGCATTTTAAATATTGCTGGAGAAGATAATCGATTTGTATTCCAAGGAGTACACATGATATTCGATGGCAAACCCGATCGGCCCTGGAAACCAAGCGAAACCCCGAAAAACGAATTAGTATTCATCGGTCGCAACCTTGATGCAGCCAAACTCAAGCAAGATTTTCTCGCTTGTCTAGCGTAAATAAAAAGTTAGGAGTTAGGAGTTATGAGTGATGAGTTAAAAATTCCTAACTTCTAGCTCCTTACTCTTGTAAAAAATATGAACACCACAACCAGCAAATCTAAGGAATTTGAACAACACTATTCCGGGACACTTTCAGATTATGTAACTGCGATCGCTTGGTCGCCACAAGGTCAAACTTTAGCAGCAACTTCTGCCGCTGGGGAAGTAGTTGTGTGGAATGATGGTGAACTCACAAGCTTACAAACTGGTAATGGTAAATCAGTAGACTGTCTCGCCTTTTCACCAGATGGCAAATTTTTAGCTGTTGGTGGACAAGATGGACAGGTGAAAATTTGGCGCAACACTGAATTAATCGCCACGTTGTCAAATGCCCCCGCATGGGTTGACAAGCTAGCTTGGAATTACACCAGTAACCAATTGGCTTTTAGTTTGGGGCGTTATGCCCAAGTCTGGGATGCAGATACTCGTGAAATTGTCGTGACGCTGAATTTCGACAACTCTTCAGTATTGGGTATAGATTGGCGCATTGATGGACAATACTTAGCCATTAGTGGTTATAAGGGAGTCAAAATTTGGCACAGTCAAAACTGGGATGAAGAACCATACAGCTTAGATATGACTACTGTCAGTTTAGCGATGGCTTGGTCGCCCGATGGCAAATTCCTGGCTTCTGGCAACATGGATCGCAGTGTCAGCGTTTTGGAATGGAACAACCCCGACCCTTGGGTGATGCGTGGCTTCCCTGGTAAAATTCGTCAATTGGCATGGTCAGAAGCTATGACCAAAGTAGGTGCGCCAATATTGGCATCTTCTAGCGTTGAAGGTATTGTAGTCTGGGAGAAGTTAGAGGATGATACTTTAGGTTGGGAAGCGCGAGTATTAACAAATCATGTGGGCGTGATTAATGCGATCGCCTTTGCACCCAAAAGCTTCCTGCTAGCTTCTGCTGCTGCTGACGGCTGGTTATGTTTGTGGAACAAAGCTAAGGAAGTATCCCAAATTATCACAGGTGTCTCAGCAGGATTTTCCACCCTAGCTTGGCATCACCAAGGCAAGTTACTGGCCGCAGGCGGCGAACAGGGCGAATTACTTGTATGGTCAAAGGTTTTGCGGGGTCAAGGATTCGGGCGTAGTTAAGCAATACTTGGTAATTAAAATTGAAGCTGGGCAATTTATTAGCTATGCTGTATCAGCAAAGCTATCTTTGTGTGAATTATGAAAATTGTCAAACTGATTTTACTTGCCTGTCCCGCATTTCTAGTATCCATGCTGCTGGTAGTCAATCCAGCAAACGCATCTAGCCTGAAATCTACATATGCTACCCAAATTATGACGGTAGTATCGATACAAAAAATTCCCGATCTGGCAACACCAAATTTGATTCAAACATCTCATCCGATAATTGATCGAGTTGGTTGCAATTGTGCAAACTGTGTTCAGTCTAAATTTCAGTCGCTACAAGGCAAGCTGCCATCAGTCGGTTTTTAATAAAGTTAGGAGTTATGAATATTCTTGGGGCACAGCAATGCTGTGCCCTTATTAATTTTATCAGCTTTTTGTACGTAACTATTGCACTGGTTGCAGCATAATTATTGATGATATTCGCTAAAAGTCACGCCTGAAAAACGAAGTAGGAAAGTTGTTAAGTAAATCCCTGGATACTGAGAAAGCTGCTGGTAAAGTAGTAAGGTTGGTGCAATCGCCATCTGCATACAAGCTGTTAAGCTCTTGTTAAAAGAGCTAGTCCGGGGATTAGAAAACTTGCTAGAGTGAACAGAGTTAGCCTTAATGTCTAATCGCCAAAACCTATACATCTCATGGATTTTGCTAATATTGCATCCCAGCTAAACGCTGGAACGATTTTACCAGAGGGGATTGTTATTCTCACCCTCTTGGGGGTTTTGATTGTTGATTTGATTTTGGGGCGTACATCGGCACGCTGGATTGGATATCTAGCGATCGCAGGTTTATTTGCTTCGATTGTCGCCCTATACTTTCAATGGGACTCTCCTAATCCCATCGGTTTTACCGGTAGCTTTAACAGTGACGACCTGAGTATTGTCTTTCGCGGTATTATTGCCTTGTCTGCGATCGCCACTATACTGATGTCAATTCGCTACGTTGAGCAGAGCGGCACCGCTTTAGCCGAATTCATCGCTATTTTGCTGAGTGCTACATTAGGAGGGATGTTTTTATCCGGGGCTAGTGAGTTGGTGATGATTTTCATCTCCCTAGAAACCCTGAGTATCTCCTCTTACTTGTTGACAGGTTATACCAAGCGTGACCCCCGCTCCAATGAAGCAGCGCTGAAATACTTGTTAATTGGAGCTTCCAGTACAGCAATATTTTTGTACGGTGTATCACTGCTGTATGGACTATCTGGAGGACAAACTGAACTTAGTGCGATCGCAAATGGCATTGCCACAGCGAAAGTGGGACAATCTTTAGGTTTAGTGATTGCCCTGGTTTTTGCGATCGCGGGTATTGGGTTCAAAATCTCCGCTGCACCCTTCCACCAGTGGACACCAGACGTTTACGAAGGCGCTCCCACCCCAGTCATCGCCTTTTTATCTGTCGGTTCCAAAGCAGCTGGATTTGCCCTAGCCATCCGCTTGCTGACAACAGCCTTCCCCCTTGTTGCTGACGAGTGGAGGTTTGTCTTCACAGCTCTAGCCGTTCTCAGCATGATTTTGGGTAACGTAGTCGCTCTAGCCCAAACCAGCATGAAACGGATGCTAGCTTATTCATCCATTGCCCAAGCTGGGTTTGTGATGATTGGCTTGATTGCTGGTACACAGGCGGGCTATGCCAGTATGATATTTTATCTACTGGTTTACCTGTTCATGAACCTGTGCGGCTTTACCTGCATTATCCTATTCTCACTACGCACGGGAACCGACCAGATTGCCGAATACTCTGGCTTATATCAAAAAGACCCACTTCTAACACTGGCGTTGAGTATCTCCCTGCTTTCCTTGGGTGGTATTCCACCATTGGCTGGGTTTTTCGGCAAGATTTACTTATTCTGGGCTGGTTGGCAAGCAGGACTTTATTGGTTAGTTTTGTTGGGCTTAGTTACCAGCGTCGTCTCTATCTACTACTACATTCGCGTAGTTAAGATGATGGTAGTCAAAGAACCCCATGAAATGTCCGACGCAGTGAAGAATTATCCACAAGTGCGTTGGGATTTACCTGGGCTAAGACCTTTACAGGTCGGCTTGGTGGTAACATTAATTGCCACTTCCATAGCAGGGATTTTGTCAAATCCACTGTTTACATTGGCTAACAATTCCATCTCCCATACTCCATTTTTGCAAGCAACAATCAACAGTAATGTAAAAGCACAAAATCTCCTGCTTTTACCAAAATCAAATTCGGTTAGTCAGTCTCAATCCTCAGTTGACTCTACTGCTAAGATTTAACTGAGTCTCAACTAAACTTTGTCTTCAAAGACACGCCTGTTTGCTAATTAGCAGACAGGCGTTGTCATATCTTTTAACTGAAATTTTATGAGGCTGATTGAATAGGTATCTTAATTACAAATTCTGCACCTTTTCCTGGAACAGAAAAACAATTAAGTTGCCCGTTATGTTTTTCAACTATAATTTGATAGCTTATATATAGCCCTAATCCAGTACCTTTGCCCACAGTTTTAGTGGTAAAAAACGGATCGAATAGCTTTGAGCGAACTTGTTCATTTATCCCCAAACCATTATCAGCAATATTAATGGCTATCCATTTTTCATCGAGTAGCTCAGTTTTAATTTGAATTTGGGGATTATTATTTATCAGTTTTTGACTTTCAGTTTTTGGTGTATTTACTTCTGAATACTGACTCTTGAGTGCCGATGCTTCCAGTGCATCAATCGCATTAGCCAGAATATTCATAAACACTTGATTGAGTTGACCAGGATAGCAAGTTACATTCGGTAGTTGAGTATATTTTTTGATGACTTTGATTTCTGGGTACTCATGCCTAGCTTGCAGGCGATGCTCCAAAATCATTAAAGTACTATCAATTCCTTCATGAATATTGACTTGCTTAAGTTCTGCTTCATCCAGCCTGGAAAAATTACGTAGTGATTTAACAATTTCCTGAATGCGTTCTGTTCCCACTTTCATGGACTGGAAGAGTTTAGTTATATCTTGAATCAAAAAATCTAAATCTATTTCTTCTACTTGCTGTTGGATTTCTGGAAGAGTATTTGGAAAAGCTTGTTGATAAACTTCCACCAATTTCAGTAAATCTTGAGTGTATTTATGAGCGTGGTGAAGGTTCCCATAAATAAAACTCACGGGGTTATTAATTTCATGAGCAATACCAGCGACCATCTGACCTAAACTAGACATTTTCTCAGCTTGGATAAGCTGAGTTTGGGTAAGCTGTAGTTCATTTAGTGTGTCTTGTAAAGCAGTTGTACGTTCCTCGACCCGAATTTCTAGCTCTTGATTCGCTTTCTTAAGCGCTTCCTCTGCTTGTTTTCGTCTCTGAACTTCTTTGGCTAACTCATCGATTTTTTCGTTCAAGAGAACGAAATTACTGCTGGTAAGAGTTCTATTTTCCAGGCGTAAGAGAATTAAAGCTGAAGATTCAGGAGACCAAGGTTGAATAACGGCTCCTTGGCTACGACATATTAAGGTTTGTCCATCATTCTTTCGTAAAGTCAAAGAGCCAATCACCATTGCCCTGCTACTTGAACAAGCTTGCAGATACTTTACAATATCGTTGGCAGACTCAGTTACAATTTCAAAAAGTATTTTTCCTTGCAGTTCCTGACGGCGTAACCCCAACATATCTGCTAGTGGTTGATTGGTAGCTAACAGCTGACCCTCTCCACTCACCAGAAGTAAAGGTTCTGGTAAAACTCTGGCAAATTCAAGAAATTGTTCAGGAGTCATGGGGCTTCAACTTTCACGGTTTGACTCTACTTTACATATCTGCACTAAACTTAATCCTGGAGTTATTTTGTTTGATGCTGAAGGATTTACACAGATTCTAGTCCCCTAAAGTATTCTCGACCTTCTGCATCTTCTGCTTCTTCTGTAAGTTTTAAGTAAACAATAACTTTACATCCAGAATAACCTTGTGCTATCGTCTCTTGCAATTCTACTTTCGCATATCCTAGATTATTAGCTGCGATCGTTCCAAAAACGTTTGAAGTCATCATGCACATGGCAGGGCGATTAAGTACTTTGTCGCCAAATGGACAAACACGGTTGCCAAAGACAATTTTTTCATCATTCTGCTCAATAACATAAAAATCGCCCTGGATTCGTTTTTTTAAATCAATCAAGACATCAGCTACCTGCCTACGAGAAAGGTTAGAGATTTCCAAGGCAGATTTATAATCTTGGTTAATCTGCCTTCCCATCCTTTCACCAACAACGCTAATAAATCCCGAAGCTTCTTCTAAACCAACTACATCCTGCAAAGTACCAGATAATTCTCTGATTAGTGTACGTAAAAATATGTCGCGTTCTAAAGAAAGATTAAGCGTAGCTATTGAGTGCTTGGGTACATTGATCATAAATTTTGAGGATACAATCTAGGAAGTACAGTTATAGAGTTCCCCAAAATGTCTCTAAAGTAACTACTTAATATTTTTATTCTGAGAATTGAATGTTTGCTTTTGGTTCTAATGAAAAACAATCTGCATAACAAATTCTGAGCCTTATCGTTGTGACAGTTTACGGTTTTGCATAGTCTCTTCTAGATGAAATCTCCATTATCCTTTCTAACCCTCCTTAAAAAGGGGAGAATTAGATCGATTCTTAAAAACTTAGCCAGCAAAATATTAAGTGTTTTCCCCATGAGTAGTGGGCTTGGGTTGGGAGAATCTTTTGGGGCAAAATATTGTTAACACTAAAAATATTTTATTATCAACCCGCGCAAAAATCTACTTGTTTGCAACCAGGATACAAATTTTTTGTTTTCTATAAATAAAATTTTGCTTTACAAATGTAATTAAGTATGAGTGAGAAAGTCGAAAAATTCTATCACTGTAACTTGCTATTATCTTGGATATTTTTTAAATACTTTAAACAACTTATATATTTGATAATTTAATAAATGGGTATATTGATGATAAATTCAGAACCTTTTCCTAACACAGAATTTACTTCTAGAGTTCCTTTATGTTTTTGGACAATTATTTGATAAGCAATTGATAACCCTAATCCTGTTCCTTTTCCCACAGGTTTTGTTGTGAATAAATGATCGAATATTTTTTGCTGAACATCAGCCGATATTCCCACTCCATTATCTTGAATCCGAATCGAGACATAATTCTTATCTTCAGTGAGGGCAGTATGAATTGTAATTTGATTAGGATTTAGTTTAATATCATTAAAACTCAGTCCAGCATTAGATTCATCTAAAGCATCAATGGCATTTGCCAATAGATTCATAAATACCTGATTTAATTGTCCTGGAAAGCATTCTACTAAGGGAAATTCTTCGTAATATTGAACTACTTGAATAGCAGGGCGAGTTTTATTAGCTTGTAAACGATGCTTGAGAATGAGGAGAGTACTGTTAATGCCTTCATGAATATTAAACAGAGTTTTTTGTTCTATATCTGCTCTAGAGAAAGTTCGCAGGCTGTCGCTAATCTTGGAAATACGATCTGTACCTTCTCTCATTGAGGAAATGAGTTTAGGTAGATCCTCACGTACATATTCTAGGTCAATCATTTTGATTGTTTCTTGAATTTGCTGAGATGTTTTGGGATAGGTCTGCTGATAGAGGTCAATTAGATGTAATAAATTCTCAATATACTCTTTAGCTGGAGTCAGATTACCTACAATAAACCCAACTGGGTTATTAATCTCATGAGCTACATCCGCTACCATACTTCCCAAAGTAGACATCTTGTTCTCCATTATCTGAAGATTAAGAAGCATCATTTCTAACTCATGGCTTCTTTCTTCTAATTTATTTTGATATTCCTTTAATTCATCAATTACTCTCCTGAGCAAAGATTCTTTTTTTTGATTTGTTTCTTCAAGTTTTCTTCGGTCTGATTCAGAACGCTCTAATTTCTTTTGGATAATTCGATTGGCTTTTTTTAATTCTTTAATTTCTTGTTGATAATCTAATATTTCCATTAATCTTTACTGATTTCCCAAAATTAAAGTTACAAAAGTTTCATTGTGAAATTGCGTCTGGCTAATTCCATCTATAGGAGCAATTTCTCCATAAGAATAAAATCCACAGGCAGGTAAATAGTCAGTCAGACAAAGTTTTGTATTTTGATACTCTTCTTGTGCCCTAGTACCAAGTATTTGCCGACGAGCGACACATGAAAAAAATAAAACAGCACTTGGTTCTGTACCAGGATAATTATTTAAGGCATTCATAAATGATGCCTTAGAAGCTGCCAAAATATCTTCATAATCTGCTTCGGAAATTTGAATAATTGCTCGATCGGGAATATCTCCAAAAAAGGTTATGCTACTAGATTCTTGATTGTAAGCAATAGGTGCTCTGATATAAAAATTGTTTTCATTCTCATCAAACACTGCTAGTGGATATTCCATTGAAGGTGGAAGCAAACCTAGATAATGATGATAAAAATCTAAAGCTGGTTTACCATCTATTTCATAGACTATGTTTTTATCTACCTTAGTCACTTTGCTTGTTTGACCAATGGGATGCCAACCACTTGCAACAGCGTGAGAAAACAATATTGTGCCGGAAAAAAGTAGAATTGGTACAGAATCACTTAATACTTCTGTTTGAAAAAATTGATACGTACTTTGATATCTTGATTGATCGCCTGCCAAACCACCGAATATTGGCACATATTGACCAAGAGCTAGCTTTAAGCCATTTAATATAGAGACACCACTAGTTGTGAGGCTCTCTGGATGAGTTAAGCATAGCTTTGGATCTGCGGTACTTTTTGCTTTAGCTTGCTCCACAGCTTGTTTAGTTGCAGTAATTGGATCGTCTGAAACTTTTCGTCCAACTCCTGCATAAATTTCAATTTCATCTGAGCAAAACAACATCAAAGTGATTGAGTCTTGCTGAAACTCTAAGACTGAAGAAATTTCTCCATCTGTTGTTCCACCAATCAACTGAATTCCCGGAAAAACCCGATCGATTTGCTGCAAAATGAGAGAATGATCGAAGTCAATTGCAGCAAAAAAAATTCCAGCTTTTGGTATATCTCCTGCAAGAGAACTGGCACATTGCTGAAGAACTTCTTCAATTGCTGATAAAGAATCTGGATCGTTACTGTGACCTACTACTGCTTTGAACATAAATTTATCTATTATGTTTATAAACGGAACTTACTATGATTATTGAATGGGAAGCTTAATGATAAACTCTGAACCTTGCCCTATTGATGAACTTACTTCTAGAGTTCCTCCATGTTTTTCGACAACAATTTGACGAGCAATTGATAACCCTAATCCTGTACCTTGACCCACAGGCTTGGTGGTGAATAAATAGTCAAAGATTTTTTGTTGGACATCAGCCGACATTCCTACGCCATTATCTTTAATCCTAATCAAGATATAGTTTTTATCTTCAGTGAGAGTAGTTTGAATCAAAATTTGATTAGGATTGGCTTCAATTTCCATATAGGTAAGTCCTACATTAGATTCCTCTAAAGCATCAATAGCATTAGCTAACAAATTCATAAATACTTGATTGAGTTGTCCGATAAAACATTCTAATTCTGGCAATATATCGTAATCTCTAAGTACTTGAATATCTGGTCGATGTTCGGATGCTTTTAAACGGTGTTTGAGAATCATAATTGTACTGTCTATGCCATCATGAATATTGCAATAAACTTTGCGATCGCTATCTGCTCGAGAAAAGGTTCTCAAGCTGGTGCTAATGTTGCGAATGCGCTGAACTCCCTCTTTCATTGAGGAAATTAAATTAGGTAGATCGGCAAGTATATACTTCAAATCTATCGCTGCAATTTCCTCTTGAATTTCTGGAACTGGATTAGGATAGTGCTGCTGATAGAGGTCAATAATATTAATCATGTCTTGGAAATATACTGAAGCGTGTCCAAGATTGCCATGAATGAAACCAACTGGATTATTAATTTCATGAGCAACTCCTGCTACTAATTGACCAAGGGCAGACATTTTTTCTGTCTGTACAAGCTGAAGTTGAGACTCTTGTAGGTCTTTTAATGCCCTAGATAATGCTGATGTCCTTTCTAAAACTCGTTTTTCTAAAGTTTTTGTGAGATTTCGTAATTGAAGATGGGTTTTAATTCTAGCTAATAATTCTTCTTCATGAAAGGGTTTTGTGATGTAATCAACTGCTCCTATATTTAGACCCTTTACCTTACTATGAGTATCAGAGTTGGCTGTCATAAAAATTACAGGTATATCACAAGTAACTGAATTTTCTTTCAGTCTTTTACAAGTTTCAAATCCATCTATTCCTGGCATCATTACATCTAATAAAATTAAATCAGGAAGTTGGAACTCAACCTGCTTCAGTGCTCTTTCTCCATCATTTTCTGTGATAACTTTAAAGCCTACATTAGTTAATGTATCAAAGACAATTTCTAAATTAGTAGTAGTATCATCTACCACTAAGATTAAACTATCTTCTGGAGTATAAATAATTTTCATATCTGGTTTTTCATTCATATATTTAAATTAGTTTTATTTATTGTTAATTATTCCCTATTTGCCCTGCGATCGCAGCTAAGTTTCCTCTATTTTATTGGTAGACAGACTGCAAATTTATAGTCTGACAAACCTATAGTTCCCAAAAACTCTGATAACAGCAACATTTTCAGGCTAAATTGCCTATAGCTTTGCGTTGGGGCGATCGCTAATGGACATCGATCACCAAAGTTTAAAATCCTCTTTTATAAAGGCGATCGCTCGTAAATTAGTTATTTTTACCCTTGTTTTATTAGATAATTAGCGCTAGCTAATAACAATATACTTGAGACTTAAGTTAATTTTTTCAGTTAGTCAACAGTATTTTTAATGAGTATTACTAAACGTAATTTTTTTATATAAAATTTTTGTAAAAAAATATAATTACAGATAATTACGGTTATTAAAAAAACATTGAACAATATTGCTTAAGTTTGAAAATGTTTATTTGGAATGACCAATGCGATATGTCAGACTTAGGACAACAACCTGAAGCACTCAAGCTTTTTCACCAAAGATTTATTGAAGTACTAAATGGAGCAGAACTTACAAGCAATGATATACAACTTAGCTATGCTTTAAGTGACCTACGACAACGTATGGTAATGGGAACATCGTAGCTTGATTCAAGGCAAGTTGATAGAAATTCAGTGTAGGTATGCTCAAAATTTGAACTTGAACAAACTGCTGTGACAGTTAATGCTAAGTTATCACCTTCACTCAAAATTAAAGCGCATTTAGAAGCTCCTGCATTCTCCATAACAACTTCCATTAAAGTAGAAAGTAGTCGCTCAAGCTCGATTTCTCCAGAGAGTGCGTGAGATGCTTTGATGAATGCGGCTAAATCCAGAGAATCAGAAATACTTGTCTTCGAGCCAATAACAGTTTGTTGATTACTTAGGGTAGATACAGCGCTTCCGGCTATTATGCAATAGACCTCTTGCAAAAGTCACTCAAGAAGATTTGATTTTGGGGAGACAAAGCTCGTAATTGTAGAGAGCAGCAATCAGATTAAACCTTAAACTAAATCTTTTTCGACGATTTCTATAAGTAAGGGACAAAATTTTAAAAACCTTGAGTTTCCGATTTATATGCTCACCTAAAACTCTGATTTTGGCTAATTCTTGATTCTTCTTTTTATCTTCATAACTTAACTTACCTCCTCTGGGCTTTTTTTTAGGAATCCAACTATTGTTATGCAGTTTCTGTATACCTTGATAACCTTTATCTCCTAAACACTCTATGTCTTCTCTCAACCTAAGTTTACTATTTTTAAATATACGAAAATCATGCTCACTGATTTTTGATCTTTTTCTCTAATACCCCGATAAACTAGGGTTTTAGATTTGTTCAGTAATGTGATAGCCAGGAAACGAATATAATGTATCCAATACTATTAACATTGCGGATTATGCTTATAATTATTGTTTCTATGGCTTCTTATTCCCGTACCAAGACTATCCTCATTATGAAATAGGATTTTTTTGTTGAATTTGTATTATAAAATATGACTTTTAATATATTTTTTTACTAAATATGTAAATCTTGAATTGTAGGGTTTCCTCATCAAGTTAAGTATATATTAAGCTAATCGGCATCTAAGTTGCATAAAAGCAGGGCTAAAGCCCTTACTACAAGCGAATCATTTTGGAAGGAAAAATGAATGACGATTAGCTTAAAACCTCAACCATAGCCCCTCTCCGAACTTACTAAGAGGGAAGATAAAGTACAGCTTTACCGGGCTTAGTCAAGCTGTACCTCACTAAATAATGATGATTTATCAACATAAGTGTTTTTGAACTAACTATTTTTATCCGCTTTTAATCGGACACCAGGATATATGGTGTATTTTTGGCTGCGATAATAATAACGAGCACAAATACTACTTGATTTTTTGTTTAATAAAAGTCACCACCTGAGTTAGCTGTTTCTTCAAACCATCAATTTCTGCTTGCATTTTGACAATTTTCTCATTCAATGCATTAATATCTGCCTCGGAGACTCCTCCAGTACTGGGGGTTGTGGGGGTTGCGACGCTAGAGGTTGCAACGCTAGGGGCTACTACCGTACCATTGGCGACAGCAGAGGTTGATAACGTGCTGTTTTTTACGGAAACTCCTGCTCCTACTGCGACTAGTTCTGGGCGTGGCTGTTTGGCCTTAGCCATAGCTAACTTAATAGCGCCAATTAATTGTTTCTGATCGAAAGGTTTACCCAGAAATTCAAAATATTCAAATGGTTCTGTGATTTTCTCAGTCACCTCTTCCTTGCGACCAGACATGATCACTAAAGGAATTTTCCTTAACTCTGGATCGGCTTGAACTTTCTGGAAAACCTCCCAGCCACTCATTTTAGGCAACAGGAAATCCAGCATAATCAGGCTGAGTTTTTCCTGAAGGATGAAATTTAGTCCTTCCACACCGTCTTTTGCTTCCAGTACCTCAAAATTGCCCGGAGGCAACATTTCTCGTACTTTTACCCTGACAACTGTAGTGTCATCGATAACTAAAATCTTGTTGCTTGCCACGACTGTTTGCTCTAACAGAAACTATAAGTGTAAATAGCGGCTTTGCCGATTGTCCTTGAGAATCCTCCCACTATATACATAATTTCTAGCAATTGGGGGATAGTATATTTCGGTATAAATGACATTGTTAGAGGTGTTTTGCAAAACTTTTGCTTGCGCTCTTTTAAATTTGTGTCATTGTGATATTTAATCAACAGACCACTACATCTATATCCGCATCTTGCTTGGATGTTTATGATTTCGTCACAACAAGCCGAACTAAAGTCTGAAATTAAGGCAATGCCTAGCTGGTTACGTCGCCCAATTGGTAAAGCCAGTGAAATCTCTACCGTACAACGCATTATTAAGCAGCGCCAAATTCACACGATTTGCGAAGAAGGACGCTGCCCTAACCGCGGAGAGTGCTATGCCCAAAAAACTGCAACTTTTTTGCTAATGGGGCCTACTTGCACGCGCTCTTGTGCTTTCTGTCAAGTAGATAAAGGTCATGCACCAATGCCTCTTGATTTAGAGGAACCTGAAAAGGTTGCCCAGGCGGTGCAGCTTTTGGGATTGCGTTATGTGGTGCTGACTTCTGTAGCCCGTGATGACTTGCCCGATCAGGGTGCAGGGCACTTTGTAAAGACGATCGCGACTATCCGCCAATTGAACCCAGAGGCTCAAATTGAAGTGCTGACCCCAGATTTTTGGGGTGGTGCTGGTGTTGGAGAGTCAGGCCAACGCCAACGGATAGCGATGATTGTCAAAGCCAAACCAGCTTGTTTTAATCACAATATCGAGACAGTGCAGCGGTTAACTGGCCCAGTGCGCCGGGGAGCCAAGTACGATCGCTCGCTCTTGGTGCTGGCTATGGTTAAAGAAATCGATTCGACGATTCCCACCAAATCAGGTTTGATGCTAGGACACGGAGAAACAGTTGATGAAGTCATTGAAGCAATGGCTGATTTAAGGGCTGTGGGATGCGATCGCTTGACTATTGGGCAGTATATGCGTCCTTCTTTAGAACATTTGCCAGTCCAAAAATATTGGACTCCAGAGGAATTCGATCGGCTTGGCAGATTAGCATGGGAAATGGGATTCAACCATGTTCGTTCTGGGCCTCTGGTTCGCAGTTCCTACCATGCTGGAGAGGAGGAAGTGGGGATTGGGGAGTGAAGAAGGGAATAGGTTACAGGTTAAAGGGTACAGGGTACAGATTATTCCCTATCACCTATCACCTGTCACCTTTCCCCTAATCCCAATTCCCAACTTCACACAAATATTCTTAAAGAATTTGAGTATTTGGTACGCCAGTTTGGTATTTCTTAAAAAGTCCTGACATAAGGAGAATTGAATTATGACTGCTAAAACTAAGATTTCCCCAGTTGCCGACAGCGGAGCTAAACCTCCCTACGCCTATCGCACAGGCTGGGCACTGTTCTTATTGGCGATCAATTTCCTAGTAGCAGCCTACTATTTCCACATTATTGAATAATTAGAAGTGGAATGGTGCTGCTCAAATCGTTCCTTTAAATAAACCTTTGGGGCGAATGAGCAGCACCAAAATCATGATCAACAGTGCGACACCTTGTTTATACTGGGAACCCAGCCAAGGAGTGCTGATTTCCTGGACGATGCCAATGATAAAAGCTGCTGCGATCGCACCGTAGGGGTTGCCAATTCCACCGAGTATTACTGAGGCAAATAATGGTAATATTAGGAACCATCCCATGTTTGGGCGCACAGCTGTAATTAACCCATACATACTGCCGCCCAATGACGTAAGAGTGCCAGCGATTACCCAAGTCCAGAAAATTACTCGATCGACATTGATACCTGAAACCCTGGCTAAGTCCAGATCGTCCGCAACTGCTCGCATCGCTTTACCAATTTTGGTATTTTGCAGCAGGTAATGCAGCGCCAAAATTGCTAGCACCGCCAATCCTAATACCAATAATTGATTTTGCGGTATCTTTAAACCCAAAATATCTAAAGCCTGAGTAACAGGTAAATTATAATTTTGGTTCCTGCCACCCCAAATAAAAATAATCCCATTGCGAAGAAATAAGGCAAGTCCAATAGAAATAATAATTAGCGTAGTCGAAGTAGCACGGATAGAGCGCATCTTTGACCACAGTAACTTTTCCGATAACAGCATTGCTGCTACTGTTCCCGTCGCCGCTAGGATCATCGACAGCCAAATATTGACTCCAATGATGTTTATCAGCCAAGTCAGATAGGCTCCTAAAGTGAGAAAGTCACCATGAGCAAAATTAGATAGCCGTAAAATTCCATAAGTAAGAGTCAGTCCGACTGCGGCTAGAGCAATAATGCTCCCCACCGCAATCCCATTCACGATTAGTTGGGCGAATTGTGTATCCATAAGTTTTCAGTTGCGTTTAAAAATTTTAGGTTAGTGGTTCATACAATAATTTTTTTTTGGACTAGCTGCTAAACTCGACATCATAAGTTATGGTTTATAACAACATAAGTTATCGTTTATAAATAAAAAAGAATTGTCGGCTAATATACATAAAATCCTTTTAGGATTTTTATGCGAAGCTAAACTTGTTCAGCGGTCTAGTTGACCATGCAGCAGTATTCAAGCTTACCAGACCAGAACTCACTGATAGATGCAACGCCAAAACTTTTGACAACAATTGAGCAACTTCGCGCGCAGCTGTGGCTGGAGAGCAGCTTAAACCAGTTGCAAAGTCGCCTTAATGATTGCTTGCTTTCTGCTTGTAACACTGTCCCACAGCCAGAAGCAGCACAAGCGGAAATTTTCCAAACCCTGGCTAACGAGATTAACAGTGCTATTCACAGCAGTAATCTGGCACTTACAGAATGTGTCGTAGGCATCGCTATGTGTCAACCACAAGAAACTGTTGCCACAGTTTGCTATGTTTCTCGTTCTCCATCCCCAAATTCATCACCTTTATTTCTAGAAGTGCTGACAGCAGAAAAAAAGCTGCTGTTGAGATTGCAAGAAGTCATAAACATTGAAGATTTACAACAGCTTGAGAATCAGCAACTACCGAGCGCTTGGCGGTTGGCGGATGATTCTGGCAGTGTTATGGGCTGGCTAATTCTTGCCACAGCGCCCCTAAGTTCTCATCATGAGTCGTTCATAGAATCGCAAGCTCAACTCAGATCGCAATTGATAGCAAGGTCTGCCAAATGCTGTAGTACAGCCTTAGTACAACTTAGACACATCCTATCTTGGCCGCAACGATGTCAACAGTTAAGTAACTCTAATCAAGAATTGGAGCGCACTAATCAACTGAAAAATCAGTTTCTGGCAAACACTAGCCACGAAATTCGCACACCGCTTAGTTCCATTATTGGGTTTACCCATCTGCTTTTAGCTCCAGGGTACGAACCAAGTAAAGAACGTCAGCAAGAGTATTTAAATATTATTCAGTCTAGCGGTAAACATTTACTAGCTCTGATTAATGATATTTTGGATCTCTCTAAAATTGAAGCAAATCAGCTAGAAGTACAGTGGGAAACAGTAGATGTGCCAATATTGTGTAGCAATGTTTTGGCATTGGTGAAAGAGAAAGCTGCTAATAAAGGTTTGAAACTGTGTCTAGAACTTGAACCCGATATTACAACCTTAGTAGCTGACCCCTTACGACTTAAGCAAATGTTGTTGAATTTACTCTTCAACGCCCTAAAGTTTACCAGTAAAGGAAGTGTTGGCTTACAGATTGCTTCCAAAGGTGTATTTGTGCATTTTACAGTTTGGGATACTGGCACTGGCATTTCCCCAGAAGACCAAGTTCAACTGTTTCAGCCATATTTCCAAATTGCCAAGGCTGTAGCAGATGGTATTGAAGGTACTGGTTTGGGTTTAGCAGTGACTCAGAAACTCGCCCAAATTCACGGTGGTTCGGTGAAAGTTGAATCTGAAATGGATCGTGGCTCCCGTTTTACTCTTGTACTTCCTCTTAAGCAAGAGATGAGAGTCAGAGTAGATAAGGAAGCAGAAGTAGCAAGTTTTTCCTCATTTCCTCTCCCTTTGACACCTAGTTCTTCTGTAGAAATTTTGCTGGTAGAAAATGACTTACCCAATGCTGACTTGATGCAAATTTATCTACGTAAATTGGGATATCAAGTAACTTGGGTTAAGAATGCTGACGAGATGTGGGAAGCTCTAGCAAAGTTAGATCCAGCGGTAATTTTAATGGATGTTTGTTTGGCAGATGGAAATGGTCTTAACTTGGTGCAACAACTGCGAGAACATCAGCAATATCGGAAGATTCCGGTAATTGTTCAAACAGCAATGGCGATGAAAGGCGATCGCGAAACCTGTCTAGCGGCTGGCGTAAATGACTATATTTCTAAACCAATTGATTTACCACTTTTAGCCCGTCTGGTGGCTAAGTACAGTCAAGCACCAACGTTGGTTGATCGGGAGTGAGGAGCAGAGGGGAAGTTACAGTAAGTCTCTCTGCCTCTTGTGCCTGATGCTCCATAACTAATGACTACAATATAAATGATTGGGTGCTGTAAGGTTTTGGCAGGATTGAGAAATGATGCTGACAGAAAAATTTGAGCAATTAAGAGCCTTATTTAGAGAAATGGAGCAGGCATTGATTGCCTACTCTGGGGGCGTTGATAGCACTTTGGTTGCCAAAATTGCTTATGATGCGTTGGGCGATCGCGCTTTGGCTGTCACGGCTGTTTCTCCTTCGCTGTTACCAGAAGAATTGGAAGACGCGAAAATTCAAGCTGCAACAATTGGGATTCCTCATAAAATCGTCCAGACTCACGAGATGGAAAATCCCAATTACACCTCTAATCCTGTTAATCGCTGTTATTTTTGCAAAAGTGAGTTGCACGACACTCTCAAACCTTTAGCTTTAGAACTGGGTTATCCTTATGTGGTGGATGGGGTGAATGCTGATGATTTGCATGATTATCGCCCAGGAATTCAGGCGGCTAAGGAAAGAGGGGCGCGATCGCCTTTAGCAGAAGTGGGTGTCACCAAAGTTGAAGTTCGCCAACTTTCGCAACAACTCGGTTTACCTTGGTGGGATAAACCTGCTCAACCTTGTCTCAGTTCTCGGTTTCCTTACGGTGAAGAGATTACTGTCGCTAAGTTACAACGAGTCGGCAGAGGAGAAATTTATCTGCGAAAGTTAGGTTGGCAGAATTTACGCGTGCGATCGGAAGGGGATACAGCACGTATTGAATTACCACCAGAACAAATCAAAGAGTTTGTATTAACTAACGATTTACAAACACTAGTTTCGGCATTTCAAGATTTTGGATTTATCTACGTAACCTTAGATTTAGAAGGTTATCGTAGCGGTAAGTTAAATCAGGTTTTAAATAGGGAAGCCTTGGGCGTTAAAGTATAGAATTTTAGTTCTACAAACATAGAGTTTATTTATCTTCTAGAGAAACTAGAAAGCAACCGCTAATTCTCCAGATATTATTGGGCTGTTTTTCCATAAAATATAAAGCCCTCAAGGGGACTCCATCAGGAGCAAGTAGCAGCACTGATTGAGTTATGTTTCCTTGGATGGTTGTTATTTTCTCAAAAAATACAGAGCGAGGACGGTATACTGCTGGATAGCTTGTTTTTACCATCTGCATAAAATTTTCTGGGGTTGCGAATTGTGCCTGAATCGCCGGACTAGCAAAGGCAAAAGCGCCTTGGGCATCATCTTTTTTAAAGGCTGCCAATTGGTATTCAATTACAGAACGTATGTTGATGGCATCAGTATCACTAACTTCCATAAATTTAAAAATTGCGTAGGCGCAGCCCATCGTAGACATAGCTCCTAGTGTCGGCAAAGCGATCGCTCAATTCTGACGCTGAGTGAGTGTATATTCTATCTGCTGTAGTGCCGTTCGCCACACATCATATCCCTCTTGAGACAGGTGCAACCCATCTGTGGTTAATTCTGGGCGCAAATTACCTTCCATATCCGTAAACCAGCTATAAATATTGAGATAATTAGCGCCTTCTTGTTTGGCAATCACGGTTAGTTGGATGTTGAGATGACGAATACGGCTATTGGAAATTTTTGGTAGGCGAGTAGGCAAAATTGATTGGACAATAATTTGAGCTTTGGGGTGAATCTGGCGTAAACGCCGGACAATCCGGCGATAATTATGCAAAATTGTTTCATCACTAGCGCCTTTTCGTAGGTCGTTAATCCCAGCCATGATGTAAATAACATCTGGGCGCGTTGCTGAAAATGCCCCCAATCTTTTTAAAACGCCACTAGAAGTATCTCCAGATATGCCTTGATTCAGCCACAATTTACCAGCAGGCAGTTTTTCTCTCGGAAACCACATGCTCAAAGAATCACCAACTAAAATACTTAGATGATTGGCACCTTGACCTTGAGCGATCGCTCTAGCTTCTAAAGCTAATAAACTTTTCCAGTCATCATAAGTTAGCTGACGTTTCTTGATCGACTCCCACAATGATTGCAAATTATCACTATCTACGCGTGTATAAATCTGACCTGTTTTCAGAGCTGCCAATCTTTGGTAGTAAAGTTGATTTCCAGATGTCAATAAGAGGCTAGTTGCTTGGGTGCTGGGGTTGAGTGATGACTCTGTTGATACTGGTAATCCCTGACTGCTGAATTCTGGTACGCTAGGGACGTTTTTCTCACTTACTATTGGCTGCGAACTTTTTAGGGGTTGGAACGCTTGGCCGCTGAGTTCGGGTAAGGAGAGATCAACGCTCTTGATAATTTTTGTACTGACTATTGTCTGCGAACCTTGTTTTAAATCCCACAGGAATCTAGAACTTTCTGGTAGGACAATTGACATATGTGGAAGAGCCGATGCTGGTATTGCTAATCCTGTTAACAAGCCTGCTGCCAACAGATAAGGGTCCCTCATCGCTTTCTCTCTCCTCTACTCACTGCTTTTCCTTATGACGGCATTAATTGGCTGTATTCAGGAAAATTTTACTTCGGTTAAGTTATTATTCTTATTTACGCTGTATAGTTCTGTAAAGCGTGTTCATGAGATTATATTTGACAATTTACGATCTCTTTAAAGTACGGTTTTCCCGGTGGTATACAAGTCTCGTTTATGCGAATACTTCTACTGAGGGCACTGTTTTCTTCAGCCGACTACTTTTCATAACTCAGTTGTCACAAATATTGCAAGTGTTTGCAAACTAGGCGATTAGTGAGTGATTTTGAGGATCTCAGGACATTAGATTTTAGGTTTCTAGATTTTAGTCAATTGTCGCGATCGCATAAAAGTTAGCTCTACAAGTCGTTTCTCTACAAGACGCCAATACGTCTACATTTTTCGTTTTGTCATGTGAAATCAAGCAGTGCAAATGCACCAGTTATTAAATATGTGATTAGTTCAGATTAAAGCTTCGAGAAGTAGCAAAAGTGAAAGTGTGGTCACTAAAATAAATTTCTGACCATTATAGGGTAATTTGCAGCACAGTTACAATTTATGCGCGTCGTCACAAAATGACAAAACTTGACTTTCCTGCTATATCCAAATTAGCTCATATCTTTAATATACCGATTGAGGACTTAGTGGAAATTTAGGAAAAAATAGGCGAAATTTTAACTGTTGAGATTATTGATATCATACGATAACGTGTCCTCAATGAGCAAGTATCAGGTTTGTCATACTGAGAATTTGATAACTCACTAGACGTAATTTAAAATTTATGTTTACTCATTGAAGTATGAGTTGAAACACATTTAAATTAAGTTTTAACTCTAGAGAATAACCTCATTGAAAGTGCTAAGATTTAGGCTGAATCATTAGTGTTTCCTTTTCTTCTGTGGCTAGAGCTAGTACAGCGATTGGTGTCAGTCCCATTATTAAAGAGATTGTGCAAAAACAGGCACATTCCACACGTTTGACCCTGAAAGAAGTTATTCTCATGGGTATGTTAGCTATTGATAAACTAGATGATCGAGGTCGTCAAGAGCTAGCCGATCGAGTTCATCAAATGCAGGTGAATGGAGAAATTTAATTAAGTAGCTATGAGTTAAGAGTTATAAGCGATGCCCTGAGCCTGCCGAAGGGTTATCAATTTTAACTTCTCACTCCTGACTCTTTACTTAATTTGGTTATTGGCTAAATCGATAACGACTTCCCATTACATAATTTTCATTAATTTCAAAAGATATCCATCGGCGTTGCAGAGTTTCAGCAACAAACCCAGTTGTATTAGAACCTGCAAAAGGGTCTAGTACTATATCACCTTCATCAGTTAAGAATTTGATGAAGAACTCAGCGAACCCCTGAGGAAACCGTGCTGGATGGGGTCTAATTTCTGCTGTTTTGCAGCGTCGTAAATAAGCACTATTCGATTCAGTATTAGCAATTTCTAGCAAATTCGGCGGAATTGCACCTTGGTTATCTTTTTGAAATTTATCAGAAATATCATGTCCACTAGGACGTATTTTTGCTTTATAGCCATTTTTGAGTAACTGTTTCATGCTTTGGCTATAGGGCTTTAAAACTTTTCTGTTATCTGCTTTAGGATTGGGTGTTTTAGACAACCACCACACTGTGTTTACAGAATCTTTCACACGAATTCGCCTGATTGTCACCCACTCAGCAGGGGTTGGCAGTCGAGCCGGATTATAGTGGTAAAATTCTTGAGCCAGAAATAAACCTACTTCTTTGCATAATCTGACTAACAGTTCGTATTGGTAGATACTCCGCACGGGATTACCAGGTAGGTAAGCGCCGCCTAAATCTAATACGAATGAGCCATTATCTGCCAGGACTCTTTTAAATTCATAAGCAAAAGGTAGGAACCACTCAATATATTTGTCAGCAGTTTCGTTCCCGTATTCTTTTTTTCGTGTCAGAGCAAATGGAGGTGAGGTGAGGATGAGATTAATACTGTTGTTTTCAATAGATTTTATTAGTTCTAGGCTATCACCTAGATATATTGCGCCGTGATTTTGGGTGTAATATGATTTTAAATTTATTTGTTGTGAGTTCAAAAGTTATAAAATTATCCCGGCTTTGGGGACTTCCAAATCAAAAATAGTATCCAATAATATCTTGTGGGGTGGGCATCTTGCCCGCCCTTGGTTATGGGCAAGATGCCTACCTCACAAAAGCATCAATATTATTTGGTATGTAATGTCAAGTCAGGGGTAGCCAGTATTTATATCAGCATAATATCAAAAATTTGGTACATCACATTAGTATAATACTGACAATGCTACAAAAAATTTTTACTCTCAGAAAAAATTCTATTCAATCAAGAAATCAGTGTGATTTATATGACAAGCAACTTAGATAATCACAAGTCTAAATATTCTTTAATACCTTATATAGGTGCAGCAATTATAGGAGTGAGTATAATCCCGTTTGCCTATACTACTGTGAAATCCTCTATTTCTCTATCAAACTATATTGAGTCAATTAACGCTCACAGAGCTTCTGGAAATTATAAAGCAGCTTTTGACGACCTTAACACAGCTATTATAGCGGTTATTAGTCTAGTCCAGTACAATAGGAAAGAGCAATTTTACTGA
>NZ_CAWUDN010000080.1:0-36885 GCF_963920915.1 Nostoc sp. PCC 9305 | reverse complement strand
TAATTCCTTTTGATTTGCGTTCTCTCATATCGCTTTTAGTCTAAACTCCAGTTTGTAGAGACGTTGCATTGCAACGTCTTTACATACCTAAAATCAATACCAAAAATCCTTAACTGAACCGTATTGCCTTATAGACTTTTATGCAATATTCCAAGTTCTCATCTCAATGGTATTGTCAGCTGCAACAAAGGCATTGTCAGTCAAAACAATGCCTTTGCAACTCTAAAAGAACTGGTGTGTAAACTGTAGCGCCTGTGCAGAGAAAATTAAGGGATGACATTCTCATCCAGAATAGTTCCTTCTATATTGGCTCCATCTAAATTGGCTCCGCTCAAATTTGTCTGGCTCAAATCTGCTTGAGTGAGATTTGCCTGGGATAAGTCGGCTACAGTTAAGTCTGCACCACTTAAATCTGCTCCATCTAGATTCGCCGCTATCAAGTTTGCTTCCTGCAAATCCGCCTCACTCAAGTTAGTTTCAATCAGTTTAGCAACCGTCAAATCAGCGTGACTCAAATTAGCTCCATCCAAATCTGCTCCATCCAAAATTGCTCCATCCAAAATCGCTCCGCTTAAGTTGCTACTACTGAGATCCGCATTGCTCAAATCTGCTCCATTTAAGTCTGCTTCAATCAAACTGGCGTGGGCTAAATTAGCGTGACTCAGATTAGCTCCATCTAAAATTGCTCGATCTAAAATTACGCCACTAAGATTGGCTTCCCTTAAGTTAGCCTCGCTCAAGTTGATACCAGTAAAGTCTCTGACACCTGCGGCATAGTTTTTCAGGAGTTGATCTGCTTTCATATCTGTCGCTGTGCTAAGGAACGTTTAACTAATTCGTAATTCGTAATTCGTAATTCGTAATTTTTGAGTGTAATTCCCCTTTACATATACGTGGCTTTATTTCAGTTTGGCTCTAAATAAGAGTCTGAAACACTCTTTATTACGAATTACGTTAGCGCAGCAATAGCGAGTCAGCAAGCGATCGATTACGAATAATTTTGGACTATCCAGACTAACTGTAAATCCCCAGCACGCGCCACGGAGGATTAGTGTGATGAATCAAACTAGAGTGGATATTGAATCAACTTTGTCTAAATTAGCTATTTTTAACTACTAGCGCTACTACCTGGAGTTATGAGTTAATTTCATACTTGGGAGGGATGTTGCTCACCTTAAAAATTTAAGGATTAACGTGAGTTTCCAACGGAGGCTCACGTTAAGCATTAGTGCAAAGCGATCGCTATACTCAATTGTGTTGTTCGTCTGGCAGAGGTTATGGCAAAACCAATTCCTATTCTTTTGCAGACTACGATTCTTACGACTGAAGCAGATAGGTCATGTTTCCCCACCAACCACTACATCTCGAATTCGGAGGCTAGGGCCACCACAACCCACTGACAAGCCATTTTGCCCTCCCTTACCACAACCGCCAGATTCATCCCAATAAAAATCATCACCAAGTGCCTCAATATCCGCTAAAGTTTGGAATACATTTCCCGAAAGCGTTACATCCCGGACAGGTTCAGCAATTTTGCCGTTCCTAATCATCCACGCTTCCCCAGCGCTAAAGGTAAACATTTCCCCATTCGTCATCCCACCCAACCAATTACGGGCATAAACTCCTTCTTTGATATCGGTAAATAAGTCTGCAACTGGTGTTTTACCCCGTTCAATCCAGGTATTTGTCATCCGCACAATGGGAGTAAAGTGATAGTTGAGACAACGGGCATTACCCGTAGGCGCTTCCTCCAATTTGCCAGCAGTTTCACGAGAATGTAAACGTCCCACTAAAACTCCATCTTTAATTAATTGAGTAGTAGTGGCAGGTGTGCCTTCATCGTCGTAAAAATAGCTACCGCGATGTCCCTCTGGAGCCGCACCATCAAAAATTTGCAGTTCTTCTGGGCCAAACCGCCGTCCGATGGTCATCACTTCTAACAGATCGGGGTTTTCGTAAGCCATATCAGCCTCAGAAAGATGTCCGAAGGCTTCGTGGACGAATAAACCCGTGAGAATTGGGTCAATGACTACAGTGTAAGTATTGCCTTTGACTGGTGGTAGAGATAAAGCGGCGATCGCTCTTTGAGCAGCACCTTGTACCTGTTCATCCAAACTAGTTAAATCTTCGTAAGCTTTGCGAGAACCAGTCGTTTCCCGTCCAGTTTGTACGGTTTCGCCATTTCTGGCGGTGGCGGCAAAACGCATTTCCATATCTACCCAAGATTGCTCGATCAAAGTACCTTCGGAAGTAGCAATGATGACTTTTTGGGCGCTGTCACCGTAACGCACCGAGGTAGTGGTAATTCGGCGATCGACGCTTTTAAGCAATTGGGCATAGCGATCGCACAATTGTTTTTTCTGCGAGAGTGGGATATTTCGGGGATCGGTACCTTTTAGGGGTAGAACGCATACTGCTTGCACCGGGTCAATGGGTGCAAGTAAAGTTTCTTCATCACCAACCATCCGCGCAGCCGCGATCGCTTCTTCTATGCGATCCTCGATTGTTGCCAGCTGGTTAAAGCAGCTCAACCCCCATCCACCTTTATGACAAGCGCGAATATGTCCGCCAATGGAGATGCCTTCACTGAGGGTTTCTACCTTGTCGCCACGCAACAAGATATCAGTCCCTTCTGCTTCTTCAAGGCGAATCATCAGATAATCTACACGCCCTGAGTAGCGAGCGATCAGGTCAGAAAGTAAATTTTGTGCGTCAGCAAGTGTAGTCGGCATTTCCAATTAGTAACAATGACGAACTGCATTTATTTTGCAATTATTTGGGGAATTTCTGCTAATCAATATTATGAGGAGACTGGGTACTGGAGAATGATGATACCATTTTAGATTTTAGATTTTGGATTGGGAATTGCCTTGCTGCGTCTGGCTTGGTGTGAATCCATCTGTCGCAATCATTTTTCAAATTGGTATGAGTGAGTGAAAAAACAGGCGAGAAATTGCATGTAAGTTTTTCCTCTGTGCCCCTTTACAATTCTGCCTCTTGTGCCCAATTTTCAACCCCCAATCTTGAGTTACGGTGGGTAAGAACTCAATGATGTGCTAAGATAATCAAGTGAGAATAAAATTCGGTTACATTCTTTGTTTTTAGTATTGACAGGCTTTTCCCTTTTGGTCTTAACAAGCTTGCCTCCGAAATCTAAATCTCTACACACCTATGATTTTGGAGATAATGCATGTCAATTTATGTAGGTAATCTATCCTACGAGGTCACACAAGATGACCTCAATTCTGTGTTTGCCGAACACGGTACTGTAAAGCGGGTTCAGTTACCTACTGACCGTGAAACAGGACGTCCACGCGGCTTTGCCTTTGTAGAGATGGGCACAGAAGCTGAAGAAACAGCTGCCATTGACGCTCTTGATGGAGCTGAATGGATGGGACGCGACCTCAAAGTCAATAAGGCTAAACCAAAAGAAGATAGAGGTGGTTCTTTTGGTGGTGGTGGCGATCGCCGCGGCAGTGGTGGTGGTGGTGGATACAATAGATCCCGCTACTAAGCTTTAAGATCAAAAATTAAGTTTTAACGTCTAAAGGGCAGAATCATTATCTGCCCTTTTTGCGCTCCGGTCTACTGGATGGCTTAATTGCCCAGTACCAATTAAGTAGGAGATGATAAATGACCCAAGTATTTGTGGGCGAAAATGAAGGAATTGAGTCAGCCTTACGTCGATTTAAGAGAGAAGTTTCCAAAGCGGGTATTTTTCCAGACATGAGAAAGAATCGTCACTTTGAAACGCCTTTGGAAAAACACAAGCGCAAAGAAGTCGCTCGACACAAACAACGCAAGAGAAATTTCCGTCGTAATTAACAATTAGCAATACCTTCGGTTAGTTATGCTAACACACTCTCATTAGATTCTTAGCTATCGAAAAGGCGATCTCTGTACTCCAAAGGAGAATCTAATGAGTAAGTTTTGAACATCGGCAACCTTTCCCGATCTAAGCTATTTATCAAAATTATTATAAATTTGTTTAAGTTACTCCTGTTCTGTATCAATCATAATTTTCAAAGGTAACTAATTAGAAAATAAGTCAAAAATATTCTTAATAATAAGCTGTACCAATCAATGCCAATAAAAAGCCCTCAAGCAAAGATGAGGGCTAGACAGTTTTTTTGCTAGAGATATCAGATCAATTCCTTCTAAGCACGAGTACGCGTAATCTGAGCAGTATCAAAGTCTTGTAGCCGAGTCATATTTCCACTGTTCTTATCAACAATAAACACAGCATTAGGTGTCTCATATCTCATCGCTCCAAAGGCTAGGAGTTGACCTGTTGTAGAGCAAACTAAGCTTTGTAAGCCATTATTCCATGCTTGACCATTAATTTTCAATTGTCCCAGTCTGATGGGCTTTTTTTGATTTGGATCTATCTGCACCAAAGTTGTATCACCATACGCACCAACTATAGAGGTATAAAGTATTCCATCTGGGCACTCAGCTAGATTGCTGACCCGCTCATCGTCCAGGAATTTAATCTTGCTAATAGAACTTACCTCTCCTGTTTGAAGGTTAATATCTACCAATCTGATCGGTGGTGTACCATTCTTCTTTCCTACTAGACCAATGAGTCGCCCATCATTAGTACCTAGCAAGCTCCCAAGCTGTTGATTTGGTTTAAGTCCTGAGACTATCAAAGTTTTTACAGGCGTACCCAAAAATGTAATGCGAGTAGGTGTCGGCTGTCTCCGACTAATCGCAACCGGAGTAATGGCTACAACAAGTGTGCCATCGCTTAAAGAAGTAAAACCACTCAATATCTCATTAGGCTCTAATAGAGGTGTACTTTTATCCGTAAGTACCTGAGCCTTACCTGTCATTAAGGATTGCAAAACTAGTCCTACAGGCTTAATATCTGTGCTTACACTGTTTAAGGCAGTGTTCTCTACTAATTCAGTAGTGTTTACCTCTGTAATAACCGTTTGGTCAGTATTAATGAGCGGGCTAGAACCTATACCGACAATATTTAAACTTGGTGTTTCTGCCAAGGCTTTCTTGGTTAGATAACCAAGCCCAGATACTACAGTTCCAGCAAGTGCCAACTGTCCAAACCGTCGACGTGATACCTTGTAATTCATATTTTCCTTCCTAGAATTGATGACTTTTATTAGGCAGCAGTGTGAACATAAACAGATAAGGCTAAGAGGTTGTTTGAAAAGTCCTCAAGCGTGTGTTTCACTAGCCTGGCTACCGAGAAACTGCTACGAGAGAATCGGAGTTTTAGAATTTAAGATCGCTCTCCTGAGTAGACTTGAGGCTCAAGCAAATCCTTTTCAAACATCCTCTAATATATTTGCGTCCAGGTTGCTACTGAGGGCGTTCCATTGTTGTCACTAATAAAAAGCATGTACCAGCCTGGGGGTGCGATGTTTCGATTGTTTATGACCGTGACCTTAACAGAAGTAGCGTTTCTAGAAATAATGGGTGCATCCACTAACCTTTGTTCTGTATCGCAGGAATGGGTAGTTGCCATTGGTCTAATCAGACTAACCCACTTAATATTTGCAGCTTGGGGTGTCTGAATCGTAAATTGCTGCCCGTAGGTAACAGTTTGAGGAGCGCTCTGAATAACTGGACGCGATCGCGACATATACGCAGGACTGTAGATTTCTAATCGCAGTTCATTGACCCTCCGTTGAGGGTTCCCCCCAGCTGCAACGACGCTACCATCTGGTAGCAGCAAGGCCACCGAGTGATATACGCGGGGGACAGTTTGTTTAGCTACTACTGTCCAGGTATTTGTAGCTGGATTGTAGATTTCTGCTGGCAGCATTGATTGTGTTGTGTCTTCATTCATTTTGCTACCATTGCAAACAAACACTGTGCGATCGGGTAATAAAACTGCGCTGTGATGCATCCGAGCATAGTTTAAAGGCTTTGCTGCGACGTAAGTTGGATTACTAGCTTTTAAATCGACAATATTTACCCTCTTTGTTGCTGTCTTACCACTACCCCCACCGAGAATCATCACCTTTTGATCTTGTGCAGGTGGTAAAAGAACACTGGCAGCTTGATCGCCAAAAGCTATGTCTTGCAGCCCTGTCACCACTGTTTCTGTAATGGATTGTGTAAATGTCTCTGGCAGGGTTAATATCCTTGGTGTCACTCCAGTGCCACCCATCTGGGCACCTGAATAAAAAATTTTCCCACTACTTAGTAGAAACAAATGTGCGTATGGCGGTAAGGCACTAGTTGTTGGAAAAGCTTTCCAACCATTTGGAAAGAAAGCAGAATAAATTTCTGGTTGTCTATTGAGCTTGCCATCTTTATCCGGCCCAGACACTGCTAAGACTCGACCGCTGCCTAGTGTTAACACAGTAGGATACCAGCGACCATTATTCATTGATAGGATCTTGACCCATTTCTCAGCAATAGGATCGAACATCAGAGCATAGGGTGAACCATAAAATGGGTCATAGCGCAAAGTTCCACCTGCAACCAGTAACAGACCATCAGGGCGGAAGGAGTGACCAGCGCAAAAAAGATCCATAGGTTGATTGTTACTATCTAATGGAGGCGCTTGACGGGAAAAGGTTCCCTTGTTTACATCCCAGACCACACTGTCATAGGGAGTATTTAACCGAGTTGAATCGTTACCTGAGCCACAGAAAAAGAATATCTTACCAGTACGAAGTAGAGCGGCATGTATAGGTAGGATTGGAGCACTGTAAGACAATACTTGCCATTTATCTGTAGTAGTAGCCTGAGCAATGAAAGTCCCTAAATCTGTTTCCTCTTGAAGGTTAGTCTTGTTATTAAGTTGAGTCATTTTATTTACAATTCTTCCTACGTGAACTTTATTTTTTGTCCTTTATTTTATTAATTGATTTCTCAATTTATATCTATACTTCTTTAGGCTTATTTAGCGTTAAGATCTGATATATTTTATAATAAGGTAATATAAAATAAGCTTTATTAATAGTAATTGCACTGTCAATCATCCATCCTATAGCAGTATCTAAATAAAGCCTTAAATACATTGCTGTTATCAATAATACTACATATCATTCATGAAATTTCATCATCACATATTTTCTCACAGAAGAAAATAAATATCTTTGGTTTTGCAGCCTCAATTTATGAAATCATCGAAAATCTCTAGTGACTTTTAGATAATTAGATAAATTAATAAAAAGCTTGTATAGTAAGGGTTTTGTAGATTCCAACTAGCAATATTAATTTGTGAATGGATATTAATCAAGAATAATTATTCCAGACCATCTGTATGCCTACAACTATTGAATGTGGCGGATTACTTCGGCAACTGACCAAGCTTGAGCGATCGCTCCTCTGGGTGTGTGAGGTGAATCGCCATCAAAAATCTCAGAAATAGAACCAAGACAAGCATCAAAGAAAAAGTGATCTAGCAAGGGTTGCCAATCAAAAGGCAGCGATTGTTGTGGATAAAAACGTTGCCAAGCCCGAATATATGGCCCAATTAGCCAAGTCCAAACAGTGCCTTGATGATAAGCGCGATCGCGTTGCTGTTGATTGCCCTCATATTTTCCTTTATATTCGGGATCTCCTGGATCGAGACTGCGAAGACCATAAGGTGTGAGCAAGCTGGTAGTTGCCAAATCTAATATCTGACACCCTTGCTGTTCGGGAAACCCACAATGGTGTAGCGACAGCGCCAAAACGGCATTCGGACGAATTTGAAAATTCCGGCGATCGTCCGGCTCAATAGTATCGTACAGATAACCTAGCTGAGGATTCCAAAATTTTTGCAGTGAGGTTTTTACGTGTTGTGCTTGGTTAGCATAACGCTGTGCTTGCTTAGTGAGACGCACTGGTGAGCCATATTCCATTTGGCTCAAGCGCTCTGCCCACTGACTCAGCCAACATAAAGCAGAATACCACAGCGCATTGATTTCCACCGACTTCCCGTAACGGGGTGTGACGGGGTGTGCCCCAATTACCACATCCATCCAAGTGAGAGCTACACCACTAGCATCCCAACTAACTAGCCCATCGGTAGCATCAACCTGGATATTGAAATGTGTACCACCGACAAATGCTTTATAGATTTGCTGTACTACAGGGAATTGCTCTGCCAAAAAATCCCAGTCTTGGCTAGCTTCTAAATAAAGTCCTAAAGTTTCAATCCACCATAATGCCGCATCAATACTGTTATAAATTGGTTCGCCATTGAGATCGGGAAATGCATTCGCAATCAAACCGTGGCGACAATAATGCCCAAAAGTTCGCAACACTCTTTTTGCTAGATCAAAGCGCTGTGGAACTAGTGCCAACCCCGGTAAAGCGATTAATGTATCGCGTCCCCAATCATTAAACCAATGATAACCAGCAATCACCGTGGGGCCTGCAACTGAGGCTCGATAGACGATAAACTGATCGCTTGCTTTGAGTAGTTGTTGCCAGATTGGGAATTGGGCATTGGAAATTGGACATGGGGTATGGGGCATTGAATATTCATAGTTATTCCCTCGCTCCCCTGCTCCCCTGCTCCTCTGCTCCTCTGCCCCCCTACCCCCCTGCCCCCATCCAAAAATTTGTGAAAGCCTTTCTTGCTCTGCCTCCACAGCTTCTGTGAAGGTTTTGACGGTGATAACACCTGGCACTGAGTCAGGAAAACCGACTCGTGCTTCTAAAGTTACCGTGTCTCCTGGTTGAAGTGTGACTATCAAGTAACCAGGACTGTGGAGGTCTTCCTTGTCGCCTAATCCCCGTTTTGTCTCCTCAGACAATCTATAATCCCAATACCAAACTGCATCTGGTTGATAATTTCCTTGTGTCCAGCGCAAGTGCCAAGGTATGCCGAAGCGCCCAGAATTGATTGCTTGCAGACAGACTTGTTGTTCCCCTAGCAATTGTGAAAACTGTAATTCTTGAGCAGTCTGCTGGTGGTGAAAGTCACGTTCTGCTATCAACAGTCGCAACCGTAAAATCGCTGTTTCAGTTCCCTCATAGCGATACTGGATTAAAATTCGATGGCAAAATTGGGCATTGGGTATAAGAGGCAGAGGGGCGGAGGGGCAGAGGGGCAAAGGGGAAAAACTTTCTGCAACTTCTCCCCTGCTCCCCTGCTCTCCTGCTCCCCCGCCCCCAGTCCCCACCAAACCATAGGGCATCACCAATTGCCTGGTTAATTGCCAGTTATCTTGACCCCAAGTCCATTTAGGAACTGGGTTAATATCAAAACGGCGTAGCTGTTCGTAGCCTGTTCGCTCAATCTGACCGTTACCCCAAACATTTGTCCCCAGTGCCACAACGCGCCCTAATATTTCCAAGCTAGCTTCTAGGTGCGAAAACAGCAGAGTCCTTCCAGAAGGCGGGTTTGTGGCGGCAAACAGCCAACCATGATAAGTGCGTGTACGGACATCAGAAACTGTACCACTGGCAAAACTTCCTAAGCCGTTGGTAAGCAACCATTCTCTTGTATCTAAATCAGGCATTTGCTACTCAAAATCGTTATGAGTATGATATAGTCGTAACAGATCGTAATTAAACTGTGAGAGCGTGGATGGGTAAATTTTACTTGACCCAAATTCCAACGCTACTAAACCGATAAAGGAGAATTAGGTTAATGTCCCTTACTTACGGAACCGAAGGAAGCCTCCGCGTTGGTCAACAAGCTCCCGATTTCACAGCAACGGCTGTGGTAGATCAGGAATTTAAGACAATCAAACTTTCCGATTATCGCGGTAAGTATGTCGTCCTGTTTTTCTACCCATTAGACTTTACCTTTGTTTGTCCTACTGAAATCACAGCATTTAGCGATCGCTACGAAGAATTCAAGAAAATCAACACTGAAGTCCTTGGGGCTTCCGTTGACAGTGAATTCTCTCACCTCGCTTGGATTCAAACAGATCGTAAGTCTGGTGGCGTCGGCGACCTGAATTATCCTCTAGTCTCCGACATCAAGAAAGAGATCAGCGCCGCTTACAACGTTCTTGACCCAGCAGCAGGCATTGCCTTGCGTGGTCTGTTCATCATCGATAAAGATGGTATCATACAGCACGCCACCATTAACAATCTAGCTTTTGGTCGTAGCGTTGATGAAACGCTGCGGACATTACAAGCAATTCAGTATGTTCAGTCTCACCCTGATGAAGTTTGCCCAGCTGGTTGGCAACCTGGTGACAAGACCATGAATCCTGACCCAGTGAAGTCTAAAGTCTACTTCTCTGCTGTCTAAATTTCGCTAGCTAAAAAACTCTAATCCAACCTTTTGGAGTTGAAAGCAAAATCAATGAGAACCACAGATAAACAGAGATACACATTAAACAATGTCAACCTCCGTAAATATCTGTGGTTTTTTATAAAATAGTATTTAAATAATCAAGGTTAAAAATATGTTAACTTCAACTAACTTTAGTGGCTTATTAAATGAGCGATTCTTCCGTAATTTTTTACCAGTTCCAGCTAGCAATCAACTCAGATTTGGAGTGGGAACACCAGACTTTCAATTGCCAGATATTACCAACGGAACTTTAGTAAAGTTGTCTGATTATAAAGGCAAACAACCAGTGTTACTCGCCTTTACTCGCATTTTTACCGAAAAGCAATATTGCCCTTTTTGTTTTCCTCACATCAAAGCTTTGAATGAAAACTACGAACAATTTAAAAATCGTGGTATAGAAGTTTTAATGATTACTAGTACCGATGAAAGGCAGAGTCAAATAGTTGTCAAAGATTTAGGCTTAAAAATGCCACTATTGAGCGATCCTAGTTGTCGAGTATTTCGTACATATCAAGCAGGACAAGCACTAGGAGCGCCTTTACCAGCACAGTTTGTATTAGATAAAGAAGGAAAACTGCGCTACTGGCATTTATTTTCTTTTTTGGATAGCAATGCTAGTGTTGAGACATTGTTAGAACAATTCAATTGACTATAAATATTCAAAGTAAATTGCATTTGGTGCTGAAAATTAGGAATTGGGAACTCTTAAGATTTGAATGGTAATTCAGACCCTAATCAAATCATCAAATCTTAATAGTTTCACTTGTTTGAAAAGTATTACGAATTACAAATTATCTTTGAGGATAATACTGAGGATTCGCAACCTGGGGCTGATAACCGTTTGTGGGTACTGTACTTCCCATACCGTTAGGTATAGGAGTGACAACCGGAGGCTGATAAATGCTCATGGGTGCAGTGCCTGTTGTACCGTTAGGTAAAGCAGGATTCGCAACCTGAGGCTGATAACCATTTGCGGGTACAGTGTTTGTAGTGGTGTTTGGTGTGACAGGATTTTGGCTAAACTCTTGGTAGGCTGCACGAGAAATTGAGCTAATCAATTTTTCGGCGCGGGGGTCGTTTGCTGGACGTTGTACCATTACAGAGGCTATGTAGCGCTTGCCAGTTGGAACAACAATTAAACCTGTATCTGCCAACATTGTGCCGATATCACCAGTTTTGTGGTATGCTCTTGCACCTGTCCCCAAACCTGATGGCAGCAAAGTGTCTCTTTGGGTGCGACGCAAGATATCAAGCATGAGATCGCGTGATGGCATACTGACTAAATTTCCTTGACTTACAATTGCCATCAAATTCCCTAGTTCTTTAGGGCTAGTAGTGTTTGTCCCTTGCAAATCTGGGAGTTGATTACGAATTGTTGTGGTTGTCAACCCCCAACTACGGAAACGCTGGTTTAAAGCGTCCATTCCTCCCAGTCGGGCAATCAGCATATTTGTCGCCGTGTTATCGCTGATTGTAATCATTTTAGTGACTACTTCCAAAGCGGCGTACTGAGTTCCTGGTGGTTTGTATTGCAGCTCTCCTGAACCGCCAGCTACCATATCCTGTTGCATGGTCAGCATATCATCTAGGCGAATCTTGCCCGCGTCCACATCCTGAAAAAAGGCAATCAAAATCGGCACTTTAATCGTGCTAGCCGCCGGAAAACTGGTAGAGGCATTGATATCTACATAATTACCAGTATCTAAATCTACTAAGAAAATTCCGGGTGTAAGATTTGGGTTGGTGGCCGCCAAATTTTGCACGGCATTTTTCAAAGAGGTAATTTCCTGAGATAGGTATAGACTCGAAGCTGCGGCTGGGGGAGTTTGGGTAGGTTGTGGCTGCGATCGCGCCACATTAGCAACATTATTATTAGATTGCGACGCCGAGTTCGTGCTGATACGATTGGCTGGGTCTAATACTGACAACGCCGTGCCCACAATTGCACCCATCCCCACACCCACAATCAACAAACGCAAAACATACAATATGGTTTTGGCCATTGGCTTTAACCGGGTTTTCCGCGATGAGCGTCTGCCTGTTTTTGGCTTTTCCATCCGCACTGTTTTTACCATCACAGCACCAGGTCGGAAGGGAGGAATTTTTCCCTTTACAGTAGATATTGGTTTTACTGCCGTCGGCATGACTAACCCCGATTTTACCCTACGTGTAGCGCCAGGGATTGGGGAAGAACTAATTTGATTTTTTGGGCGTGTTAGTGCCCCTTCTTGTCCATTTGGAATTTGCTGCTGACTGTTGGCTTTAACTCTCTTTTTTACCACTTTTTGAACTTTTTGTGGCTGCTGGCGGCGATTTAAGGGTTGACGCCGCGAGAAAGCTGTTAGTTCGCCACTTGATTCTGACACCGTTACTCCTTGTGACCCACTTGACTGTTTTCTTGCAGACTCTTGACCCCAAACTTAATCTTTAAGCAATATTAATACTCAAATTCCACTTTGCCACTAAGTAGCATTTTTGTGTTTAGTTTAAGCCATATTAATTATTTTGGGGGGATGATTGCGTATATATTAAACGAATAATTACAAGTTTTCACTATCCCTCTGGTTTTTCAGGGCCCATTCTACCTGCTGCAAAATTCCTCGCAGCATGGCCACCTCCCCAGTTTTCAAGTTAGCGCGATTATATAATTGGCGGAATTTTCCCATACGACTAGCTGCCGTATGGGGATATACATAACCAATTTTCAGTAATACTGATTCTAATTGCTGGTAGTATCCTTCCACAACATCCAAAGGTGCGAGTTCAGTTTGAGGTAAGGTTTGAATGTCAAGTTTTTGGGCAGATTGTGACAATTCATAACAACAAATTGCGACAGCAGTAGCCAAATTTAGGGCGACATAATCTTGACTTGTGGGAATGCCAACAAACCGCTGTGCATAATTTAATTCTTCATTGCTTAATCCCCGGTCTTCTCTGCCAAAAATCAGTGCTGTGGGTTTTTCTAGTTCCTCCAGTAACCAGGGTAGTGCAGTGCGGGGATTTTCTAAGGGTGTTTCCAAACTGCGAACGCGACCAGTGGTAGCGATCGCCCGTACACATCCATGCAATGCTTCTGGTAAGGTTGCCACTATTACCGCAGATTCTATAATTTCCTGAGCGTGAACAGCCATCATCAAAGCTTCCGTCGATAGCGGATCGCATTGGGGGTTCACTAATACTAAATTATATAGACCGAAATTTTTCATTACCCTGGCGATCGCGCCGATATTGATCGGCCCAGCTGGTTCTACCAACACAATTCTTAATCCAGCCAAGCCCATTTTTTGCCTCCTGCGATCGCACCAGATAATCCTTACAGGCTAATTTTCAGCGTCGTGTTTCTGCTGAAGAGTTTCCTTAAAATCATTTTAGCGGTGTAAGTGAATGCCTGCGTCAGGTCTGAAGAGTTCAGCGCCATCTCCGCCGTTGGGCTAGTCGTTCTTCCACTAGTTCGAGCTTTCAATCTACAACATCAACTCGCTTTAATGCACCCGTCAATTCTGTCATAAACTCAATAAAGACACGAACTTTAGCACAGAGATAGCGTTTTTGCGGGTACAACACGGAGATCGGCAATCCAACTTGGGTCGCGTAGGATTGAAGAATTGGTTGGAGGTCTCCACGCGCGATCGCTTTGGCTGCGATAAATTTGGGAAATTGAACTACGCCGGCTCCTTGAATGACCGCCTCTAAAATGACTTCTGAATTATCGAATCGCAGATAACTGTCAACAGAAAGGTCAATCGCTTTTCCATCTTGTTCAAACTTCCATTTAGGCTCTCGCCCAGTCTGTGGATAGATAAAATTGACACAGCGATGCTGCAAAAGTTCTGTGGGTGTTGTAGGCGTGCCATACTGGGCGAGATACTGCGGCGAGGCACAAGTGATGTAGCGTGCAGTTGCCAGATGGTGCATGATTAAACGGCTATCACTGCTCATTCCAATCCGCACTGTCGCGTCAATACCTTCCTCAATCAGATCGATGGTGCGATCGTTAAAAGAAACATTCAGATTTAGCTTTGGATATTGTGTGACAAATTGCAGCAGAGCCGGAGCGATATGTATTTTGCCAAACACAAAGCTCAGATCGAGCCGCAATGTTCCAAGCGGCATTGATTGCGATTGTTTGACTTCGAGTTCGGCTTCTTCCAAATCGTTGAGAATTTGCTGACAGCGTTGATAAAATCGGTTGCCATCTTCGGTTAGCGTCAAGCTGCGAGTTGTTCGCTGGAGCAAGCGCACCCCCAAGTCATCTTCCAAGCGCAATACGGCTCGACTCACGGCTGAAGGAGCCATACCTAACTGTCGTGCTGCTTCCGAAAAGCTGCCATATTGAGCGGAGCGGATAAAGATCGTCAGGCTTTTCAGCTTGTCCATTAACGCAAACGTATCTTTGAATTTTTTGCATAACTGTTTTGAATTTTAACTACTTTTTCTCTTTTGCTGTACAAGCTACTGTTTAGACAAGATAAATGTCAAATACACAAACAGCATTAAAAAAACAGATATGACACAGCAAACACCAGCAGAACGAATTATCTTAGTCACTGGAGCCACGGGCAATCAGGGCGGCGCAGTGGCGCGTCATCTTTTAAAGCGCGGTAACTTCAAGGTGCGTGCCTTTGTGCGCGATCCAAACAAGCCCGCCGCCCAAGCACTCCAACAAGCGGGGGCAGAACTCGTAACAGGAGACTTTAGCGATCGCGCTTCCGTTGATCGCGCTTTGGAAGGTGCTTATGGCGTTTTTTCGTTGCAGACCTTTCTTAAAGAAGGCGGATTAGAAGCCGAGATCCGAGATGGCAAAGCGATCGCAGATGCAGCTTCATCGGCAGGCATTCAGCATTTCGTCTACAGTTCAGTGGGAAGCGCAGAACGCAACACGGGCATTCCACATTTCGAGAGCAAGTTTCAAGTCGAAGAATACATTCGATCGCTTGGTTTGCCCTACACGATGATGCGTCCAGTTTTCTTTTTCTATAATTACAACACGATGCGTCCGATGATTGAGCAAGGAACGCTTCTCCAACCGCTCAGTCCTGAAACGAAATTACAACAACTTTCCGAAGAAGATTACGGGAAAATGGTCGCTTCTGTGTTCGAGCGTCCCGCAGAATTCTTGAATTGCCAAAAAGAAGTCGCAAGTGTAGATATGACTATGACAGAAATTGCTGCCGCATTCAGCCGCGTTCTGGGTAAAACTGTCAACTACCAACAAATTCCGTTTGAAGCATTTGAGCAGCAAGTCGGAGAGGAAGTAACCACGATGTATCGCTGGTTTGAGAACGTCGGCTACGGGGCGGATTTAGCGCAGTTGAAACGTGACTTTCCTTCCCCAAGCGACTTTGAATCCTATCTGCGCGACCACGACTGGACAAAATCAGATTAAAGCGCGTCTGATGTCAGGTCAAAAATGTGAATTGACAATTACAGCCCGATTAGAACTGGAACCTGCTAACTGGTTATAAGTTGGTATTTCAATCCTGACTGTTTGTCCAGATGTCACGATAGCTGAAGAAAGATATCAAGTATATTTACTTACGGGTACTTAAGAAGTTCCGCAACAGATTTTAATCATTAGCAATAGTACTTCATTTCTCCCTCTTCTTATGCTAATCCTACAATGCATTTGCCGAGGGAGTATTTCTTTGTATTGGAATGTAGATTGATACTTCTAGGGTGATTCTTGGTATGGGTATTGCATTGGCAATTTACTTATTATTAAATGATATATCTCGAAATTTTTCATTCCCCTAGCGATCGCTCCGACATTAGTCACCCCAGCTACCTCTACCAAGACAATTCTTAATCCGCCAAGCCCATTTTATTGCCCCCTTCCCCCTTCCCCCTGCCCCCTGCCCAAATATGTCTCACATTCTGGTCGAAAATCTCAGGAAGACTTTCTTTGTGTCTGAACGTTCCTCTGGGCTTTTCGGTTCAATACGAGGACTTGTGCAGCGAAAAACTAAAGAAGTTTATGCCCTCAAAGGAGTTTCGTTTTCCCTAGAACGGGGAGAACTTGTAGGATACATTGGCCCAAATGGAGCCGGTAAATCGACCACGATTAAAATTTTGAGCGGTATTCTCGTACCTTCCAGTGGAAAATGCCTAATTGGCGGACGAACCCCTTGGAAAGATCGAATCAAGCACGTTAATCGCATCGGTGTAGTGTTTGGTCAAAGAACACAACTCTGGTGGGATTTGCCAGTGATTGAGTCTTTCGATTTGCTGCGGGATATTTATCGCGTTCCCCAATCAGAGTATCGCCAGACACGCGAAGAAATGATTGATTTGCTTGGTCTTGCCAGCTTCCTCTCGACTCCGGTGAGACAGTTAAGCCTTGGCCAAAGGATGCGATGTGACTTTGCAGCCGCAATGCTTCACAGACCGGAAATTCTTTTTCTTGATGAACCCACCATCGGGCTTGATGCAGTTTCCAAGCTTGCAGTCAGAAAATTTATCAAAGCGCTGAATAAAACTCATCATGTAACCACCATCCTAACTACTCATGATATGGATGATATCGAAGCATTGTGCGATCGCATCATTATTATTGGTGGAGGTGAAATCCTTTGTGATGGAACTCTAGCAGCACTGCGTTCTCAAGTTTCTTCGCGTCGATACTTAAGAATCGACCTAGCAAACGATGATTTCTTCTTTGAAAAAGAAGGAGTCAGTATTATCTCTAAAGAAGGTCGTACCGTAACTCTGTCCTTCGATCCCACAAAGCTTTCTGCTGCATCTTTAATTAGCCAAGTTACCTCGCAACACGAAGTAGAGGATCTTTTTGTGGAAAATCCACCCATTGAAGAGATAGTTGCTGAACTTTATGCAATTTCAGCCGGAATTAGCCCATGAAAGCATATTGGTCACTGTTTGTTGCTAGATTTACACTGCTGTTGCAATACCGTGCTGCTGCTTTGGCTGGTGTTGGAACTCAGTTTTTCTGGGGGTTAGTGAAAATAATGGTTTTACAGGCATTCTTTACTCATACAACCTCTGCTCAACCGATGACTTTTCCAGAAACTGTAGGATATGTGTGGCTGGGACAGGTGTTTCTAATGGCGATTGTCCCTTGGGGAGGTGATAGAGATATTCAAGAACTCATCCGAACTGGTGCTGTAGGATACGATCTTCTCCGACCTACAGACCTTTATAATTTTTGGTTTACTCGCGCTTTGGCACTTCGCACAACGCCCCTGATACTTCGTAGCATTCCGCTTCTTGGTGTCACAATTTTGATTTTTCCCCTTTTAGGGCTTGATGAATGGTCGCTTTCTTTTCCACCCTCCTTTGCTTCTTTTGTTGCCTTTTTTATCTCTTTTATTGGCGCAATTTTACTTTCGTCTGCATTGACTATGCTTCTTACCGTATCAATGATGTGGACAATTTCGGGCGAGGGGATTAATAGTATTCTACCTACTCTTGTTAGTATCTTCTCTGGCATGATTGTTCCGTTGCCACTTTTCCCTGAGTGGAGCAAGCCTTTTTTGAATGCACTGCCTTTCTCAGGACTAATCGACAAACCTTTTCGTCTTTTTACTGGTAATCTTCAACCAAACGCCCTATTTAATATTTTGCTGCATCAAACTTTCTGGATAGTTGTCATTATTATCCTTGGGCGTGTCCTTGTGAAGTATGGTATCAGAAAGCTTGTAATTCAGGGAGGATAGGTAAATAATTCGTAATTCGTAATTCGTAATTCGTAATTTTTTAAGCAGAAAGATAGGTTAGGTAATTTATTTTAGATCAAAATTACAACGCGACTATGAATGATTTTGTACTTTATCTTCGATATATTTCTGTATCTTTCAAGTCGCAAATGCAGTACAAAGTTTCTTTCTGGCTGCAAGTCATAGGGCAGCTTTTAGTAACTGCTGTTGAATTTTTTGGAGTTTGGGCACTTTTTAGTCGTTTTAATAGTATTGGTACGTGGACTTTAAATGAAGTTGCTCTATTTTATGGAATAATTAATATTTCTTTTGCCTGTGCTGATGCCCTTGGAAAAGGGTTTGACTCATTTTCAACAATAATTAAAAGTGGAGACTTCGACCGTTTACTTGTTCGTCCACGCACCACAGCACTTCAACTTTTAGGTAAAGAGTTTACTTTGAAACGAATCGGAAGATTCTTTCAAGGAACTGTTGTCATGTGGTGGTCACTTTCATCTCTCCATATTTCTTTAACTTTTAAAACTTTATGGCTTTTGGGTACTTCATTTATTGGTGGGGTTGCGCTCTTTGTTGGCATTGTCATTATGCAAGCAACCATCACCTTCTGGACTATTGAATCTCTCGAAATTATGAATATCCTCACTTATGGAGGAGTTGAAACGGCTCAGTATCCTCTTGCAATTTATAGCAAGTGGTTTCAGCGATTCTTTACTTTTTTGATACCGCTTGCTTGTGTCAGTTATTTTCCTTTGCTTGCAGTACTTGAAAAAGAAGATGCTTTTTTAGTGCCTTTGTGGTTTTGTTATGTTTCGCCAATCGCAGGGATTATCTTTTTAATGGTTGCACTCCAGCTTTGGAAAATAGGAGAGCGATACTATTGTTCTACTGGCAGCTAATATAGCAGTCGCCAAAGGTGTTAGGACAAGTTTATTGAAACGCAAAGGGGCGCAGAGTTGAGCGCAAAGTAACGCAGAGTTTATTTCGGTCTTTTCGCTACGTGTACTAAGCCTCCTGTCCGTTGCTATGCAACAAAATTTTAGCTGTGTACTCAGGCGTATTTTAAATGAGCAAATAGCACTTTTCTAAAGATTCTGATTAAATACCTTGTAGTATTGCCTAATTTCACTAAACAATGCCACGAAAAGCTCACATGAAAAACTCCAGGAAAGGTTGGTTACGTAAAAGACTCAAAATTACTCTGATTTTCCTGTTAGTGCTAGGGCTATTGTTAGTGGGATTTGCTACTTACACTGTGCGCCAATCCTTTCCGCAAGAGAGTGGCACAATTCAAATACCTGAACTGAAAGCTAAAGTAAGCGTCCAGCGCGATAAATGGGGAATTCCCCATATTTATGCTGCCAACTCCCACGATTTATTTATGGTGCAAGGTTATATCCACGCCCAAGACCGCTTTTGGCAAATGGACTTCTGGCGACACATTGGTTCTGGGCGACTCTCAGAAATGTTTGGTTCTTCTCAAGTGGATACTGATAAATATCTGCGGACAATGGGTTGGGCGAGGGTGGCGCAGCAAGAAATTCAGGAAATTAATGCAGAGATGAAAGCATACTTGGAAGCATACGCCGATGGTGTCAATGCTTATCTGACAGAGCATCAAGGCAGCGCCCTGAGTTTAGAATACACTGTGCTAAAGTTCCTCAATCCTGGGTATCAGCCAGAACCTTGGCAAATACTGCATTCTCTAACTTGGGGTAAGGTAATGGCTTACGATTTGGGCAGAAATTTTCAGAGCGAAATTGAACGTGCTATTTTGCTCAAAACCCTTAACCCTAATCAAGTAGAGGAACTTTTTCCGCCATACCCTCAAGACTTGCCAGTTATTTTACCTGAGTTCCAGAAAAAAGAGGACACAGGGACACAGGGACAGGGGAACACGCAGAGTTATTTCCCCGCATCTTCTTCACTTCTCGACTCTCCAGATGTATTACCTGCTTTAGAGTCAATTACTAAGCCGATGATGGCTTTGGAACAACTTATAGGGCCCACGGGAATAGGTATTGGCTCGAATAACTGGGTGATATCTGGTCAGCGGACAGCTACAGGTAAGCCAATTTTGGCGAATGACCCGCACTTAGGTGTGCAAATTCCCTCTATTTGGTACGAGGTTGGTCTGCACTGTACACGAGAAAATCAACCCGAAAAATCCTAACCAGTATGAAGTCAATGGCAAATGGGTTGATATGCAACTCGTGCCAGAGACGATTCAAGTAGCCGGAAGTCAGCCGATTGTCCAAACGGTACGCTATACCCGACATGGGCCAATTCTCTCTGATGTTTCGCCCAATCTGAAGCAATTCAAGCCAAGTCAGCCGTTAAAAATACCGCAAGATTACGCCGTAGCTCTGCGCTGGACAGCCCTAGAACCTTCCAAACTAGGGTATGCCGTTCCCCAAATCAATCGCGCCCAAAACTGGCAAGAATTCCGCACTGCTGCCAGCAATTATGATGTCCCGGCTCAAAACTTGGTCTACGCTGACATTGATGGCAATATTGGCTACCAAATGCCTGGTAAATTCCCTATCCGCGCTCAGGGAGATGGGGCGAAACAGTGAATGCTAACCGTTGGAGAGCAAATAAATCCTTTGAAGTGACTGATATTCCTTCACTGCGGATGATTGTAGATTTAGGAAATTTAGATAACTCAGTAGCAATTCACACCCCTGGACAATCAGGACATGCTTTCCATAGCCATTACAACGATATGGTTGAACCTTGGCGCAAGATTGAATATCACCAGATGCTATGGAAATCAAAAAATGTTATAGAAAATACGACTGCCACACTGAGATTGATCCCAAAATTGGTAGAGTAAAAGACGACACAACTAAGCTAAACCACATCTAGTTTGCATAATCTGAAATTGTACATTTCTTGTGGGGTGGGCGTCTCGCCCGCCCAATATATGCAAGTTAAATATGGAACAGCTTATCTAATTTAAAATTGCCTTATTTAAGTGTAATTACATACACGTTATCGAAAAAATGAAGTATAAAGTAACAGGGCAGAAAGAAAGAATCAAGTTTAGAAAAAAGTATTTTCTCTAACCATCCATTTCTACTGCCCAACTTTCACGTAACATAGTTGGAGATCATAGAACCTATGCAACCCGTATTTAAGCAAAGTTTTATACTTTCAGTCACTACTGCGATCGCTTTATTATTTGCAGGTTGTGGCGAAAGTAAAGTTGCTCAATGTAACAAAGTCATAAAGGTTGCCAATCAGGCATCTACTCTAGGTCAGCAATTCGGTAAAAATTCTAATCCGGCAAAAGGTTCTAAAGCTTTAACTGAACTTGCTGGTAAGATAGACCCACTTGCAAAAGAGATGAAAGCACTAGAAGTTAAGGATGAAAAATTGCAAGGTTTCCAAGGACGTTTTCTCACACTCTATCAGAACATCAGCAAGGAATTGAATAATGCAGCAACAGCAATAGATAAAAAGAATCTACCAGCAGCAAAGGGTTTTTTGGTATCTCTGCAAAAGAGTAGTAGCGAAGAAAGTTCGATAGTCAAGGAAATTAATAGCTACTGTTCTGGCAAATAATCTATTCTCCTCTGCCTGGAATCTCGATCGCAAAAATAGCGGTTAAATAGTTGGTCGATAACCACCAAAAACAGCAAAGCTAAAATTTTTGTACCAGCAATCCACATTTTGGAACCCAGCCGCTTCTAACCAGCGAAGTTGAATATCAAGGGTTGCCATGCGATCGTATTCCATGCGTTTTTGTGCAGCTTTAAGATCCTCCTCCGAGATATTCTTCGCGCGGACAGAATCTAACCAGTGTTGACGGTAAAGTTGTTCTAAATCAGGCGTTTTGCCGAGAACTTGATCAGCGTTGATAAATATCCCTCCGGGATTGAGAACATCATAAATCCGTTGATAAAGAAGTTCTTTGTCAACATCTGACAGATGATGAATCGATAAGGCAGAGATTATCAGGTTATACGAACTACCTAAATCAGTCTCAATATAGTCACCAATTAAGATTTTGGGAGATTTACCCATTTTGCTAAATCTCACCTTAGCTTTCTCTAACATCTCAGGGGCTAAGTCTAGCAAAGTGAACTCTGCATTCGGGAAGACGGATTGGACCATACCTGAGTAAAGTCCAGTACCAGCCCCCAAATCTAGAACTTTCAGTGGTGCAGTACAATCTCCTGGGATGATTTCAACAGCTGTTTTGTAAAAGTCATCAAAACAGGGAATTAAAAGTCGACGTAAGTTATCGTAATCTCCTGCGGCAGAATTAAAAGCTTCTTGAATATTCATTTTTTTATTTTTAATAAAGGTAAAACTTTTTGTTTTAACAATTCAATTAAAGCTGGTTCCATATATTCATAGTCATCTGGTATATCTAAACATATAATTTTTTTATCTTTCAGGAAGGGTTGAAAATTTTTGGATAGTTTATTTTTATGCGATTTTTCCATCACAAAAATAATGTCAGCCCATTGCATAGCCTCCGTTGATAATGGTACTTCAGCATGGCGATCTAAACCTGCGGAGTCTGTTTCAAATCCTTCATATTCAGAAAATACAGCCTCGGCGGTGGGACTTCGTAGTTTATTCTGGCTACAGATAAATAAAAGCTTTTTCATTAATTAATCTGTATACAGCAAATACATAGCTATTCTATATTCTTAGACAATAAAAATCAGTCAAGGGAAGACCTAGCTTCCGCGATCTGAAAAGGTCAGACCTCTTGACTGCTATTCATATTATATCAGCTAATTTATAGGCTAGCTTGTCTCTGGTTGCCTAGTTATTAAAGTAAAATAGCTTACTGCGATCGCAACCCCAAAACTAAGCCAAATATAAACCAACATATCTTATTAAGCTTCAAGAAATTGAATGATTTTCATTGATGATCGCTGAGTATTCATTAAAAAATCCTACTAAGGAGACTGACGCAATTCCTGAATCAGGGCTTCAGCACCCCTATTCATTTCTTCTTCATTTTTTCGCTGCAATCGATAGTATATCCAATCAAAAATTAATGGACTAAGACGACGGTTATCATATATTTGATTTTGCAAATTATATGATTCTGTCTCAAGTTCTTGAGGAGCAATTCTACCATTGACGACCTGCTGCCAGATACTCTCAGAATTTTCTCTAAGTCTGTCAAGTCGAGTTGCAGCTTCATTATTATCAATATACTGGCGTAATCCAAAAACGAATGTAGGTACTAGTGGGGTCAAAGTTGCTAATACAAATTTCTCTAAGGTTAAACCTCCAATCAAACCGACTAAAAAGACAATAATTGTTATTGCAATTAATACAACAATTACCAAATTAGAGTAACGTCGCTTAAGGTTAGCGTCCCACCAAATATTACAACGCTGGCAAATAATACGTGCTTGGTAAATTGGTAATTGGCTAACATTAATCGGATACCAGTTTTCAAGCTTTGAGTAATTTATATATTTATGTCTATATTTAGCAGAGCTATCAATGATAGTTTCTGGTTCAGGGCGGCTTCCAGAATTTAGTTTTGACCAATCTAATTGAAGAATATCACAATCAAAAAGTTGTTGGATTTTTGCAGCTTTTTCTTGAAGATATTTCTGCCAACGACTAAGTATAAGAATATCTAAAAATGTTACAGCTATTCCCCACAAAGCAGCATAAACTTGAAATCTAGGGAGCAATGCAATAAAAATAGACCATACAACTACTAGGGGAATGCTAAGAATCATGCTGGCATTTTGTATACTTTTAGCATCAGAGTAAAGTTGTCGTTGTGCTGCTAAACGCTCCAACTGAAGTTGTATATTCTGTTCTTGGGGAATTTTGTTCATAAATAATCAGGAAATAGCTATAGATATAAAGACTTTTTCAAATTTTAAATTTAACCAAAAATTTTTAAGCATTATTTTAATCTTAGTGTAAGTATTGTAGAATTCATTAATAGAATTAATTTTTAACTATAAATAGGAAAGTTTATGCCGAAGACTTCGCGCCATTTACTGATTGATAATTTATGGTTATTTTCACTTTCTAATTGTCTAGCCTCCAAGGCTTTTATATTATCTATATGCGCTCTAGCCCAAATACTAGATCGCTCTTTTAGCTCTAAATTATTAATATTTCCCTGAATTGCTTTAGGATCATTAACTGAATTAAAAATATTATCTCTAATATATTGTAATAAGTTTGGAACTTCTAAATCTACATAACTAGATGCTTTTCTATAAATATTATCTGAATAATAGTCTAATATCATATTTTCAAGTAAATATGAGGACATTGATGACATCGTTGGTCTTTTATTCCAAAATTTCATTAATCTTATTAAATTGAATATATTGCCATCATGGAACTGATTTACTTGAGTTGCTCGATCTCGATCAATTCTTGGATCTGTTTTTTGCCAGTTACCTTGGCCATCTGGAATTAAATAATAAGTTCTTCCAGAAAAGTCGGGTTTTGTAAAAAAGCAAGGGACAATATCAAAATTCCAATAATAACTTTTCAATTTGAGTGTAGCAGCTTCTAAGTTTCTGTTGATATCAGCTTTTTCATACTGTGGCACTTTATTCATTAAAGCTATAATTTTATTAATAACTTTTCGTGAATTTAGTTTGTTTGTACTATCGAAACAAAGTCTTTTTAATTTATAAGCAGAATCAGGTACATATATCTCAATTACATTATCTATATATTCATAGTAGGACGCTCCTTCACCACTTAAAACAATCATAATATCAATATCATCAAGTTCTCTTTTTTTTGTACGTCTAGCAAAAGAGCCAAAGTAAATATCTTTTTCTGAATACAGCGTGGGAAAGTATATGTCTTTTTCCGGAAATGAATGTATTTGCTCTTCTACTAGCCAATCTCTGCTCTTTCTTGCTTGAATAGTATCATTTGGATCTAAGTTGACATAATTTTTCAAAAAATCATTAAAAGCTGCATTGACAGTTTTAGCCATAAAATACTATTAATAACTGGAAGAAACTAGAAAATAATATTATAGTACATTTGTATTTTAGATGACAAACTCTTAAAAGCTTAATATTATTTAGATTTTCTTGAATTGATATTTATTCAATAAATCAAAGACGCAAAAACGACTATGCGTCTTTGCGTCTCTGCGTGAGATTATTTTCTATCTCAATATCAAACCATCTCAGACGAAGCTTGCACCATCGGTTGCGGCTGCGGCTGGAACATGAACAATGAGTACACAACGTCTCGACGAATATTTACCATCATATCCAGGAAGAGTTCGTAACCCTCGCTCTTGTATTCAATCAGCGGGTCTTTTTGCCCATAACCACGCAATCCTACCGATTCACGCAAGGCATCCATTTGTTGCAGGTGTTCCCGCCACAGGGTATCAATGCGTTGCAAGATAAAGAAGCGTTCCGCTTGGCGCATCAGTCCGGGTTGAACTTGGTCAATCTGCGCTTCTTTGAGGTCGTAAGCAATTCGTACCTGTTCGTGGAGGAAGGCTTTAATTTCGCTGACTGTGATATCTTCTAATTGACTAGCTTGTAAATCTGCTAGCAGATAGACGAATTCTTTAACTTTCTCAACCAACTTTTCTAACTCCCACTCTTCCGAGGGCAAGTCTATGTTGATGTAGTAGTCAACGATGTCATCCATCGTTTTTTCAGCGTATTTAATCACTTGTTCTTTCAAATCTTGACCTTCTAGGACTCGGCGGCGTTCGGCGTAAATAGCACGACGTTGATTATTCATCACCTCGTCATACTCAAATACCTGCTTCCGAATGTCGTAGTAATAGGTTTCAACTTTTTTCTGTGCGCCTTCCAGACTGCGGGTAAGCATCCCAGATTCGATGGGCATATCTTCTTCAACTTGGAAGGCATTCATTAACCCAGCAACGCGATCGCCACCAAAAATCCGCAGTAGGTTATCCTCTAAGCTGAGGAAGAATCTCGTGGTTCCAGGGTCGCCTTGTCTTCCTGCACGTCCGCGCAACTGGTTATCAATCCGCCGCGATTCGTGGCGTTCTGTACCAATTACGTGCAAACCGCCGATTCCCACTACCTCATCATGTTCGCGGGTAGTAAATTGTTCGTATTCCTGCTTAACCCGATTGTAAGCTTCCCGCAATTTCAAAATCACAGGGTCATCAATGGGAGCTTTTTCTGCGGCTACAGCTACCTTGTCTTCTGCTTCCAGTTCCGGTAAACTACGTTCGCCATACTCACGCACGGCAATTTCTACTGCATCTTTGAGTAGTTTTTCTGTTTCTTTTGTCAACTGAGTTGGGAAAATTTCTGGCGAAGCCCGCCAAGTTTTGACTTTCTTACCAGGGACAAAGCCTTGACCACCACCATGTCCTGTAGGCAATCCGGCTGCTCTTTGCACGCCAAAAGCATCTTCATCTTCTGGCATGACGATCCGGGGCATAAAGTATTCCCGCAGCTTTAGACGCGCCATATATTCGGAGTTACCACCCAGGATGATGTCTGTACCTCTACCAGCCATGTTAGTAGCAATAGTAACAGCACCTTTTCGTCCAGCTTGGGCGACGATTTCCGCCTCACGCTCGACGTTTTCAGGACGGGCGTTAAGTAATTCGTGAGGAATCGCCAATTCCTTCAGCAGCCTACTCAGAAGTTCAGATTTTTCTACACTAGTGGTTCCTACTAATACAGGTCTGCCGAGTTCGTGCATTTCGGCACATTCTCTAGCGATCGCCCCCCACTTACCTGATTCTGTCTTAAAGACCATATCAGATAAATCTTCCCGTCTGCGATCGCGGTTGGTGGGAATTACCGCAACTTCGAGTTTATAAATTTTTTCAAATTCTGGTTCTTCGGTTTTTGCCGTTCCTGTCATTCCACCGAGTTTTGGATACAGCAAGAACATATTTTGGTAAGTAATTGTCGCGAGAGTTTGAGTTTCTGGCTGAATCTCTACGTGTTCTTTCGCTTCAATCGCTTGGTGTAATCCATCACTCCAACGCCGTCCGGCTAGCACCCGACCAGTAAATTCATCCACAATTACTACTTCCCCATTGCGGACGATGTAATTTACATCCTTGAGGAAAAGTTCTTTGGCTTTAATTGCATTGAAAATGAAGTGTGCCCAAGGATCTTCTGGGTCAAATAAATCTGTGACTCCTAAAAGATTTTCCGATTCCGCAAACCCTTCGTCTGTCAGTAGCACGTTACGAGCTTTTTCATCTACATCGTAATGTTCGTCTTTTTTGAGTGTGAATGCTATTTCAGCGGCTTGCAGATATTTTTCTGTAGGTCTTTCCACCTGCCCAGAAATAATCAGTGGTGTCCGCGCCTCATCAACTAAAATCGAGTCCACCTCGTCAATTACGCAATAATTAAACGGGCGTTGTACCACATCTGCCATTGATGTCGCCATGTTATCCCGCAGATAGTCGAAGCCGACCTCGCTGTTGGTAACATAAGTGATATCGCAATCGTAGTTTTTCTGGCGTTCACTAGGAGTCATGCTTGACTGAATTAGCCCCACACTCAGCCCCAAGAACCGATGTACCTGTCCCATCCATTCAGCATCCCGACGAGCCAGGTAATCGTTCACGGTGATGACGTGTACACCTTTACCAGTGAGAGCATTTAAGTAACTTGGCAAGGTGGCAACTAGTGTTTTACCCTCACCAGTTTTCATCTCGGCAATTTGCCCCACGTGCAAAATGATACCGCCAAGGAGTTGGACATCAAAGTGCCGTAAACCTAAGACTCGCCGTCCTGCTTCCCGAACAACGGCGTAAGCTTCTGGCAATATATCATCTAGGGTTTCACCTTTAGCGAGCCGTTGTTTAAATTCGACGGTTTTACTTTTTAACTCATCATCGGAAAGAACCTTAATTTCTTCCTCTAAAAGGTTAATTTCAGTAACAGAAGGTTGGTATTTTTTAAGCTTACGAGCGTTGGGGTCGCCCAACAAAAGTTTTAGCATGGCAGGTTATAGAACTGAATCAAGGGGGATGGGAATTAAAGGGTCGGCATTGATTATAAACATTTAACCCAGTCCAAACGTCTTGGTTGTGGATGGGTGTGAAATGAGAATTACCTCAAAAGCAGGATAAAAACTAGCCAATCATTTAATAAACTGATTGGTTTTAACTCTTATCTTATATTTACTCTTTCTTCATAGTATCATTTTGCCCCCAGATGGGGCCAGAGAGGGTACGGGGGAATAGAGTTAGGAGTTAGGAGTTATGAATTTTTCAACTCCTCACTCCTCACTTCCACTCTGCTGTCAGGCGGCGGAAATTGTAATCATTAGCACTGGGATGACAGCTGATACAACTGCCAACCTGGACGGGACGTGGTAACTCAACTCCTGGATGCAAAGCTTTGAAATAACGCGAGTTGTTGAGGCGATATGGTGTTTCTTCGTCGTCTAGCTGCACACGGGAGAAAGTCGAAAGATATTTCCACACCAAGATGCGTTGCGGATCGACTAAAGGCTGGAGTTGTGCGCCGTAGTGCTGCGAGTCTTGCAGGAGATTTTTCCAAGTTTGGGTAGGTAAAACAGCTGGTGGTATGGCAATGTGACATCTAGAGCAATTTTCTAAATACAGTTCTTGCCCCAGTTGGTATTGTGCAGGTACTACGTCAACAGTGCCAATTTCAGCGGGAGGAGTCGCACTTTGGGCGTTAGTTGCCAAGGCTAGAAGCCAACCCATAGCTAAACTCCACGTTACAATTACCAGAAGTAAACCGAAAAATTGGCGTTTGAATTCACGTTCGGCGCTTGGCTGTAGTGCTTGGCGCTGCCCGCCGTAGGCATCGCGAATTTTGCGCTTAACAAAAATTGACATTCCTCACATTCCCAAATATTTAAAAGTGGCGCTTGTGCTAATCATAAGACTTACGCAGTATTGGCAGTGTTTCAAATTTTGTGTAAGTAGTTTTGGTAAGCAACACATTTTTCATATCGATAACAGTAATATAAATATCTATTCAGCACACTACTGACTATGCAAGGAAAATGTTCTATTACAACACGACGGAAATAAACCACCCATTCAAAATTAATAAAATGCTTACACTGTATTCATTTTTAATTCCGCCTTGCGGTACTAGTAGTTTTAACCTGATTTACTAGAAAAATCAGCCACAATATCTCAGATTTAATTTGCACCAATATCTTCTCGGTCAGATTTGGAATAAATCGTTAGTAGCAAAATACTTGTAGGTGACTCAACTTGATAAATCAATCGATATCCAGCACTCTTACTTTTTGGATACTCTACTGTTACGAACTCTCACCTTATAAACAACATATTCCTCACCAATATCGCAATGCGATCGCCGATAAAACTCCCTTGTTTTAATTGCTCAATAATCGATTGAACATCAGAGCGAATATTGCAAAATCTTTTTGGAAGGTCACGCAAGTTTTGTTTATATTCAGGAGTTAAATCGATTAATACCGATGGCTGTTCATTCGGCATCAATTCCCTCCCACATTTGAGATAGTAGTAAGCGCTGCCCTGTTTTTGCTTGCTGTAAGGCTCTTATCAAGCTGGCTTTAATCTCCTCAACGGATGTATCATCAGGGTCAATCTCTTCTGCTTCTGCTTGTTCTGCAACCAACACAATTACCCGAACCGATGAGGATAAGTGTTTCCCTGAATCGGCTCATCTAGAACTAGATTTCCTTGAGAGTCAATCCTGTCGGTAACTGCGATCGCTTTAATTTATTGTCTACCTAATTTTGTAGGAGATCCTAACACGCCCAAATTCCAGCAGGATCGGGAAACTTAAGTTCAGTCAAGTCTGACTATTATGAGGTATTTACTAAAATGGTAATGGGAGGAAATTTCCCTGATAGTTTGGATGAATTGATACGCAATGTGCAAACTGACGCAGAAGGAACCGGAGTAAAAGCGTAAAAAATATTTTCCTCCGCAAGAAATAGAGTTACCGCCATCTCGGAAAGCTGTTTTTTAGCTTATCAAAGTCACTTTACCTTAAGGAATAGAAACCGATCGCAATAATCGCTCAACAACAGTTCTTGAATTGCGCCCTCCTCTAGGAATAAGTCGATGGCACAGAACATAAGGGACAAGAAATTTCACATCATCGGGAATGGCATAATCACGCCCTAATAGAAAAGCTAACGCTTGGGCAGCCCGTTGTAATGCTAATGTGCCACGGGGACTGACACCAAGGGCGATTTCCTCATCTTGACGTGTTGCCCGTACCAATTCGAGAATGTATTGTTGCAAGGAAGTTGCCACTTTTACTTGAGAGCAGAGGTAACGCAATTCCTGTACTTCTGCCAAGGTAATACAAGGCTGCAAATCAGCGACTTTGATACCATTTTGGAGATTTTGTAGCATCAGGAGTTCTTCTGCCTCAGAAGGATAGCCCAAACTCAGCGACAACATAAACCGATCCATTTGCGCTTCCGGCAGGGGAAAAGTACCTTGATACTCGATAGGGTTTTGAGTGGCAATGACAAAAAAGGGCTGGGGAACTGCACGAGAGACACCATCAACTGTTACCTGATGTTCCTCCATAACTTCCAATAAAGCTGACTGAGTGCGGGGTGTGGCGCGGTTAATTTCGTCAGCTAATAGCACATTGGTAAAGACTGGCCCAGGAAGAAAAGTAAATTCGCCGCTTTTTGGGTTCCAGATGTTGGTGCCAGTAATGTCAGTTGGCAGTAAATCGGGAGTGCATTGTAGCCGTTGAAACTTACCATCCAGCGAGCGAGCTAAGGATTTAGCGAGTAGGGTTTTACCAACACCAGGAACATCTTCTAAGAGAGCATGACCACCACCTAGCAATGCTACTAGCACTAAACGTATTGCTTCTGCTTTGCCAACGATGGTAAGAGCCAGATTTTGTGTTAAAGCGTCGATTTTTTCTCTCATGCGTTGTGGGGAATAGGGAGTGGGGGAGCAGGGGAGCAGGGGAGCAGAGGAGAAGTTGCAGTAAGTTTTTCCCCTCTGCCGCTCTACCCCTTTGCACCTCTGCCTCTTCCAATGCCCTATCTATTGTTCCCACTAAGCACTCAAAACTTCTCTAGCAATAACGCAGTCAAGTTGAATTTGTGTTTTCAGGGCTTCAAGAGAAGGAAATTTTTGTTCGGGGCGCAAAAATTTAACTAGCTGCACGACCAGTTTTTTGCCATACAAATCACCTGACCAATCGAATAAATGTACTTCTGCGGATGAATAAGTGCCGTTTACAGTTGGACGATTACCGATATTCATAACGCCCAATTTTTCGCTAGGAACGGTATCTGTTGTTTCATTGAGAGTGAAAATACGGACAGCGTATACTCCTTGGCGGGGCAAAAACTTTTCTTTTGGTAGTTGGAGGTTGGCGGTGGGAAAGCCAATTGTTCTGCCCAATTGTTGACCTTGAACGACATCACCAAGGAGAGTGTAAGGGCGTCCTAGTAATAGATTTGCGTTTTCGATATCTCCCTGCTCAAGGGTTTGGCGGATCAATGAAGTGCTAATGCGAGCATCCTGAGTTGGAGTAGTACTGACGCAATTACTTTGGGTGGGCGAGTCACCTGTATAAGTTTGTAAGGGAACGATGGTAACGGGAATATTGTGCTTGGCGGCGAGTAATTGCAAATCTTGAGCAGTACCACTGCGCTTTTCGCCAAAACAAAAATCCTGTCCGATGCTAATTCGCTGGCATCGCAGTTGTTGCACGAGAATTTTTTCGACAAATTCTTCGGGGGTCAACGCAGACAATTCTTTGTCAAAGGGTAGTAGTACTAATTGTTCTACCCCAAGCGATCGCAATTGTTGGACTTTTTCATCCAGTGGCGTTAACAAAGTCCTGGGTTGCCCTGTAAAGAACTCCTGTGGATGGGGGTCAAAGGTGACAACTGTTGAATAAGTATATTCTGGATTTGTCAGTTGATTTTCCTTTGACTGCTGACTACCAGCGTGCAAGACTGGTTGAATTACCCTTTGATGACCAAGATGAACACCATCAAACTTGCCAAGGGCAACAGCAGTCGGCGTTAGTAGCCCTTCGCTCGAAAAAGCAACCCGCACAGAACACCCATTTTTAGACAAATTTAGCACGTGGATTCTGAGATTTTAGGTTTATTTTAGCTCTCAGCAGGAAGCTACCCTATGGTAAACCACCTTAAGGAGGACATTCACCAACTGCCTATGAGGTCTTGTGCTATCAGCCAGGGTGTTGATGCCACCCCTTTTAGCTATTAGCCAAAAGCCTAGCCCAAGGGAAGTCGCCCCAGATGGTTTCTTGTGCTGTCAGCTTGAGAGCTAATTGCTAAGTCCAGATAACCCCAAATACCAGAGCTAAAAAGGCTCTAGTTCCGTGTTGAGAATTCAACGAAGTTTTACCGCGATCGTCAGCCGCAATTTTAGGGCGTCTGTGGGTGTCTGGGCTGTGTTGGTGAATCTATAAAGTTTATCCTCCTGTTGTCGCCCTGATCCTGTGTCGGCGTGACAACTCTGGACAGCGCTGTCTCACCGTACAGCCAACAGGGACGCTCTGGCGCTGAAAGCCTCTGATCACCAATTTAATCTAAAATCTCCAATTCCTCCGATCGCAATCTTTAAGTAGAAAACTTGCTAACAGGAAAAGATTCTGATAAAACAACCGAGGTTGGAACCTGAAGTACCAATCCTTCCCGCGCCATAATAGCACCAGGAAATTTTTCAGCGGCTTCTTTGCCTACACGATCCAAAAAGTCGTCATCGTGCGCTGGGTCGTGGTGGTAAATCACTAGAGTTTTGACGTTAGCGGCTTGTGCCACTTTTACAGCTTCTTGCCAAGTAGAATGTCCCCAGCCAATTTTCGGGGATTTTGGCGAGTGATATTCCTCGTCTGTGTAGGTAGAATCGTAAACCAGAATGTCAGCATTACGAGCTAACCACAACACATTGTCATCGAGTCGATCGGGAAAATGTTCGGTATCAGTGATGTAAGTAGCTGCACCACCACGCCAGTTGACACGGTATCCTACAGCTTCACCTGGATGGTTTAAAGGTGCTGTTTCTACGGTAAGGTCATCAATGTGGATTGGTTGCCCCGGTCGAATGTCGTAGAAATTTAAATTGGCTTGCATAATCTGCAAGGGTACGGGAAAGTTCGGGTGCAACATTTGATCGTTGAGGCGCTGTTCTATGGTAGAACCATCAGGTGCGATCGCGCCGTAAATATGAAAGTCATTCCCCTTTACAAACCCTGGTGTAAAGAAGGGAAAACCTTGCATGTGATCCCAGTGAGAGTGGGTAAAAAATATGTGAGCTTCTAACGGCATCTGGCGCAACAAAGATTGCCCCAAAACATGTAGTCCCGTGCCAGCATCGAAAACTAAGCGTTTATCGCCCGCTTGCATTGATATGCAAGGGGTATTACCGCCGTAACGAACAGTGTGTGGCCCTGGGCTGGGGATGCTGCCGCGAACGCCCCAAAATTGTACGGTAAATTGATTCTCTATCCTAGACATGGGTGTTGCTTGCTGGACTGAGCGGGCGATAAATGAAAGAATTGTTACTTATTTTGTCTAAGTTTATGCTGTCTCTCTGATTTTGCTAGAGGGAGAATTTCTTGGTAAAACAGCATATCCTGTTTCTGGCTGATTGTGTAAATGTGAATGAAATACGTCAGTTAGAATTTCCCTGGTTTTGGGGTTAATGTGTATCGGTTATTTCAAGAGTGCCCCTACGTTATAGCCTACATTTTTCCGTGATGCATTTGAATAACCATATTTTTTCCCTGATAAATCAAATGATTCCAGGAAACTTGAATTCCCACTCCGATAATTTCTCTAATCCAGTTGCGTAAGTAAGATTGTATTGTAACGGAGTAATACTGATGTAGTTTTTACGTACAACCTCCACATCTGTAGGTACATTTTGAGGCAGATTTAAGCCGCTAGGGGGTTCCACATCCTCAATTACCTCTCCGGTTAACCAGTAGTACGTTTTTCCACGAGGATCGACTCGTTTATTAAACACATCAATGTAATGCCGTAGGCCTTGACGGGTGAGAGCAACTCCGGCAATTTCTTCCCATTTGACCGCAGGAATATTGACGTTGAGCAACATTAAATCTGGCAGCGGTTTTTGGGCTAACTGGTCTACGAGAACTGTGGCAAACTTAGCAGCAGCTTGAAAGTCTTTAGATGTGTGACTCATAAGACTCAGCGCTACGCTGGGAATGCCTTCAATTAAACCTTCCATTGCCGCAGAAACAGTGCCAGAATACAGAATTTCAGTTCCCAAATTCGCACCTTGATTAATACCAGAGAGAACTAAATCCGGGGGAGTTTCCAGCAAAGCCCACAGCGCCAATTTGACGCAATCTGAAGGCGTGCCATCGCAAGCCCAAGCTTTGATAGCGGGATGAAAAATCCCTTCAACAATTTCGGCGCGAATAGGTTGGTGTAAAGTTAAGCCGTGTCCAGTTGCCGATCGCTCTCGATCGGGACAAACTACACTCACATCATGACCAGCCTCTGCCAAATAGTTGGCTAGGGTACGAATCCCCAAAGCAGAAATGCCGTCATCGTTACTAATTAGTAATTTCATGGTCATTGGTCACTTGTACTGAGCGTAGTCGAAGTATTGGTCATTAGTCATTGGTTATTAGTTATTAGTTATTTGTTATTAGCCATTTGTCAATGTCTGAGGTCACAAGCAGCAAAAAAATATTTATACTCACTAGACAGTGTGGCGGAATTTTGCCTAGCTTTAAGACAAGTTGCTCAATCCCCAAGTCTGGTTAAGTGAGATGTTAGCTGGATTTACACGCCCGCTGTACTAGCGCAATCGTCTATAACTGATAAACAGAGATTTGGTTTCAACCCTCATCTTTAGCTGATGTTAATGCTATGACTGTAAGTTTATTTATCGACCAGTTCACAGCTTTTGACTATAGACTAATGACTAATGACTAATGACTAATGACTAATAACTAATGACTAGCAATTTAGAAGCTCAACTTTTAGCACTGCGGCAGGAAGGAGAAAAAGCGATCGCAGCCGCCGACACCTTAGAACGTCTGGAGGAACTCAGAGTTAACTATCTGGGTAAAAAAGGGGAACTGGGGGCACTGTTGCGAAGTATGGGGCAGATGAGCGCAGAGGAGCGACCAAAAATTGGAGCGATCGCCAATACAGTCAAAGAATCCTTGCAAACTAGTCTAGACCAGCAACGTGTTGCCCTCGAAGCCGCTCAAATTCAGGTACAGCTAGAGGCGGAAACTCTGGATGTTACTATGCCGGGAATTTACAGTCCCCAAGGTCGCATTCATCCCCTCAACGGCATTATCGACCGGGCGCTGGATATCTTTGTTGGTATGGGCTATACCGTAGCTCAAGGGCCAGAGATGGAAACAGATTACTACAATTTTGAGGCTCTCAACACCCCGCCTGACCACCCCGCCCGTGATATGCAGGATACCTTCTACCTGCCAGATGGTAATCTCCTCCGCACTCATACCTCGTCAGTACAAATTCGTTACATGGAAAGAGAAGAACCACCAATTCGGGTTGTGGCTCCAGGGCGAGTTTATCGGCGAGATAATGTAGACGCGACTCACTCAGCTGTTTTCCATCAAATAGAACTTTTAGCAATTGATGAGGGACTAACTTTTACTGACCTCAAGGGCACAATTAAAGTATTTTTACAAGCAATATTTGGCGATTTACCTATTCGCTTCCGCGCCAGTTATTTCCCGTTTACCGAACCCTCTGCTGAAGTAGATTTGCAGTGGAATGGACGCTGGCTAGAGGTGATGGGCTGCGGTATGGTCGATCCAAATGTACTTAAGTCTGTGGGTTATGACCCAGAAGTTTATACTGGGTTTGCTGCCGGTTTTGGGGTAGAACGCTTTGCAATGGTGTTACATCAAATCGATGATATTCGTCGCTTGTATGCTAGCGATTTGCGGTTTTTGCAACAATTTTAGGGAAGCGATCGCTTTAAATAATCAGGCGTTTACTAAATCTCTTGCAAAAGTCAATTAGATCAAAATATAACCACAGATAAATACCCATGAATTATCTGTGGTTTTAAATAATAGATCGGGATTGATGAATTTGGTAAACTATCAGTACGTAACTTCTGTTAACGTGATATGACTGCAATCACTACCAAACGTATAACGCTTGAGGAATATTTGAAATATGACGATGGGACGGATAGCCAGTATGAACTGGTGGCAGGTGAGTTAGTTGCAATGCCACCCGAAAGCCCAAAAAATGTCCAGATATCTCTATTTTTGCTGGTAAATTTCCTCAAGTTCGTCCCGTTCAATCGGTTGAGTAACAAAGTTGAAATTGTTGTTGCTGGTTCTCGTGCGACAACTCGCATTCCTGACTTAGTTGTGCTGACGGATGAACTTGCAATAGCTTTAGAAGGTGCAACACGATCCACAATTACCCTGGATATGCCACCTCCAGCATTGGTTGTCGAAGTTGTTTCTCCTGGCAAAGCTAACGAAGATCGGGACTATCGCTACAAACGTTCCGAGTATGCCGCAAGGGGAATTGCTGAATATTGGATTGTCGATCCACAAATAAATGCAGTTACCGTACTAATATTAGTTGACGGGTTTTATGAAGAAACCAGATTTTCAGGAAATACTGCGATCGCTTCTACTATTTTCCCTGAATTACAACTAACCGCAGAGCAAGTACTCAACGCTGGAGAAGGCAATTCAGGTAATGTAATTTCTTAATACAAAAATCTTGCTTGACTACAGTTACCCAATTGTATTAACTGCAATTACCATTGCTTTTGTCTCGATTTCAAGGCAACATATCTTATAGTTAATACTGTAAAGCTAAGATATTAAAGATGAATAGGAGAGATTTAATAGCTAGAGGATATTTTCCAAAAGAACTGCCTCCTCCTTTTAATACAATTTCCCTCGCTGACTTTGCTACTTCTAGTAAAATAACATTTCCACGTTACCCTAAGAGAACTGCAAAAATTTATAGTCATACAGCATCTACGGCTGTTATGAGGTACAGTAGCAGCAACTAGCAAACCAGTTT
>NZ_CAWUDN010000079.1:0-37120 GCF_963920915.1 Nostoc sp. PCC 9305 | reverse complement strand
CTAATTCCTTTTGATTTGCGTTCTCTCATATCGCTTTTAGTCTAAACTCCAGTTGCTAATGTTGCTCATATTATTGGTCATGGAATAAATGGTCCTAGAAGTGAACATGAATTAGCTAACCACATTGATAGAGATGGTATTGATAATCTGATTATGCTTTGTTTGCAATGTCATAAGATTGTGGATGAGCTTCAAGACCAATTCTCTGTTGAGCAGATACAAGGATGGAAGACTACCCATGAACATAAAATCATCTCTCTTTTTGATTTGCCTCAAATCCAGGATGAAAAGATATTACTAGAGAAAGTTAATGATCTCTTAGATGAAAACAGAGTGATTTTTGAAGAATATGGTCCTTTCTCAACTCAGGCTTTTGAAGGTTTGTCTGGTGATACTTGTACTATCTGGAGAAGACGTTGTTTAGATACGATTCTCCCTAACAATCAGAAAATTATCGACTTGATTGAAGTTAACAAAAAGAATTTCCCCTATCCTTGGGAAATTTATAGACAAATGATGAGATATAAACTTCACAGTGATTCTTTTAGAGATAATTGCTTACTAGAGAAAAAGATTAATGATTATAAACTCTTTCCAAGGGAATTTGATGATTTTGTAAAACGAGAACTCGGTCTAACTGTAAAAGATAGAGAACGCAAATATGAAGAAGAACTTGAATTCAGAAAAGCAACAGTTTCAGATTATATCGAGAAATTTCTAGCTAATCATTCATTCATCAAAAGAATGGAGAAGCTTAATATAGCAATGTTTGATGTTGAACTTCAAGATGGACGAAATCTTAGAGTCTTTGCAACAAATACATATTTCTTCACTGAATACACATTCGAGCAGACTATAACAGTTGATCCAGCAGTTGATGTTATCATTTGCTCCAACCCTTATAGTACATATACTTCAGAGGCGAAAAAACTCTGTATTAGTAATGGAATTGGCTTATTCACTCTCAAAAGTTTCATGGGGGCTATCCGCAAAAATGGTGATGAGTTCCTAAATTATTTATTAAATGAAGGGAGGTCTGGACGCATAAGTAACTCTCAGTCTCTGATTCGTCAAGCTACAGTTCCCTTAGATTTTCAGGTATATATATTTGGTTCATATCTAAGGAGAGAAATTTACAAAGATATTGATTTTATCTTAGTCTATCCGACTGGAACAGAGTCAGATTTAATCTCTTCAACAGTTGAGAACATAAGGCAGGTTTTTAAAGATAGATTATTACTTCTAGATATCACAATATGCTCAGAAATAGAGTATAAAGCTATGAGCTTTGAGAATGACAATCGTGTTAGGATTCAATAAACAATTTATGAAGATTAGGCTAGAGTTCAGATAAACATATTTGATAAAAGCGATTCCTATGTCGCGCTTTGCGATCGCTCAATATCCATTTTCTTGTGCTTCTCTAACTGTGATTAACTGCGATCGCTAATATTGGGTTAGTGCGATCGCTGATCTTGTAGGGTGCGTTAACGGAGTGTAACGCACCATATTTATGATTATTTATTGATTTTCGGTGCGTTACGCTGTCGCTAACACACCCTACTAATCGTCCCAATATCCTTGAGGTTTTTCCTTTCTGCCATCGTTACCCCAATCGGTTGGATAAATTCCCTGAGCGATAAACCGATGAATACTGGAATACTGCCAATCTTGGGGATTTTCACACAATCCATGTCGAGCCGGATTATCATGAATATAATCACAATGGAGCGCAAAATCCCGTTCATCCCGAATTAAATGCTCCCAAAACCGACGTTGCCAAAGATTACTTTCTCCTCGCTTTTGTCGTGATTGAGAAACCTCCCGATTAACTCCTAATTCTTGTCCATAATGTTTGGTAACATAAGTTTTAATTAAGCGCAATCTAACCGACAAATATTTATCATCAGGGGGTAAAGTCCACAAACAATGAAAATGATCAGGTAATAAAACAAAAGCATCAATATAAAAAGGATATTTTTCCTTTACTTTTTCTATTGCTTCTCGGAGAGATTTTCTCCCTATATCAGTACAGAGCCAAGATTCTCTTTGATAAGTGATTTGTGTGATGAAATATGTACCTCCAGAAACATTAGGTCTTCTATAATTAGGCATAGGGAGCTAGTAGGGGTGAAATTAAATTATTTATTGTATTGTCATATTGGTTGGGTAAGAACATTTTTGGCTAAACTATAATCAGGGAAATACCAAGATGAGATTATGAACTTAGATACAATTCAACAAGATATTGAGTCTCTTCCTCCCGATGCACAACAAATCATAGTTCAACTCGTAGAATTCCTGAAAAAACGCTACCTTCTGAATCAACAGGAATCTTCAGAAAATTCCTTGCAAGACTGGTCAGACTTTATCGGTTGCATAGAAGCTGAAACAGACCTCTCAAAAAACTATAAAAACTACTTAGACCATGAACTTAACCAAAAATATGATCATAGTTGATACAGGCTTTTGGTTAGCTCTTGCCAATAAAAAAGATACAGTTCATATATCCGCAAAAAAACGATTTCAAGATTTAGCTAATCAGCAATTTATTACGACTTGGTGTGTCGTCACGGAAACGTGCTATCTATTACAAAAAAGAGTAGGAGTAGATGCTCCAAAAATCTTTATTCATAAAATTTCTACAGGAAAGCTACAAATCTTTGATCTGAAACAACATCATTGCCAGCGTATTGAAGAACTGATGGAAAAATATAAAGACTTACCGATGGATTTAGCCGATGCCTCTCTCGTTATTTTGGCAGAAGAATTAGGTCATGGTCAAATTTTATCGGTTGATTATCGAGACTTCAACACCTATCGCTGGAAAAATACAGAACCGTTCGATAACCTCTTTCAGGAATTTTTATGACGTAGTGCGATCGCGTTCGCGGAGCGTCCCGGAGGGAACTAGCTCTGCTGCAAGCAGTTCGCCGATCCTATAGGGTGCATTAATGGAATCTCAATAATTTCACCGTTAAACATATTTGGGTTAATGCGATCGCTCAATATCCAAATAAATCAATACTTCTATACATAAGCTAACCTGTAATTATTTAAACTCAGATATTACTATTTGCGTATTTATATTGAGAAAAACCACGCTTTATACTTCAATATAAAGAAAATAATTATACTTAACCACTTACCTTGTACTGCGTTAACTGCGCTAGGTTAAAATGATAGGGCAAGCAATGATGAATTTTCATCTTCATAAAATAATTTGATCGTGCTGAACTCCCGACGCAGTAAATTTTCAACTTGTAAGGTAGAACAGTTTCCAAGTCTAAGCCAGATGACTTTCGGGGGATTTCCAAACACTAAACTCAGATCGTGCATATCAGCATCTTTTGAGACGATCATAAAATCATTATCTTTTGCATAATTCCAAACTATCGGGTCTATTGTTGCTTTCATGCCTACATCCCGAACATGAAGCGAGCCTGGAAAAATATCGCTCAAACGAGTGGATAATTTAGGGGATAAGTTTTCATCAAACAGTAATTTCATGCTGATAATGGAGAAATCATAAGCCGACGCTCACGGTCAGCCGCATAAGCAATACAAGCTTTTAAATCTTCTCGCGTTAGATCGGGAAAATCATCAAGAATTTCTGCTTCGGTCATCTCGGAAGCTAGGTATTCAAGCACCTCATAAACTGTAATTCGCAAGCCACGTACACAAGGCTTACCACCGCGTTTATTGGCTTCAATTGTAATATAGTTTCTGTAATTCATTATGTGGCGAGTGCATTTTTGCCAACTTGTCTGATGATACCATGTATCTCTGCTAAAAACTCAATAATTTCACCGTTAAACATCTTTGAGAAAAGCGATCGCTCAATATCCAAACAAATAAATACTTCTATACTGAAGCTTGTATGTAATTATTTAAGTTTTTATATTACTATTTGCGTATTTATATGGATAATAAATCGGATTTATATTTCAAAAGTAAGAAAATAATTATACTTAACTACTTGAGTTGTACTTCCCTTAACTGCGATCGCTAATCTAGGGTTAGGGAAAAATTAGGTAATACCTGAGAAAAGCAAATAACTTTTAACAGAGAAAAATAAATGGATTTACTGCTTGCTATCTTTGCTTATGGTGTAGCTGACCGTGGATTTATCGCCTAATTTAAGGAAAAACCAGGGAATCATTACACATATCCTAGCAAATCCTTACTATATAAGCAATTCCCCAACTTCTTTCCATATAACTGCTGTGGGGCCATTGTCCGCCCAATAGTGCATAAATTTCTACAGGTTTAGCGGAAATTGTTATGCCTAGTTCGTAAGATTTGCCAGTGAAGGCGGCAAAGCGTCTAACAGCTTCCTCATAATGGCGACTATTGCGGTATTTTTTATTGGTTAAGTCAATGGCAAACAAACCATAAAAGTAGCGGGGGATGCTTTGAATTGTTTCGACAATTTGACCAAGATTTCTGGCTAAAATTGCATTGCGGGGAACTTCCGTTTCCCAAGCTGTATCTAATGCCCAAGATGCAGATGTCAAGTGAGAACCGCCGCAAATTCCGCAAATGCGAGGTGTGACAATTAATCCGGCTTGGGGATCTTTACCGCGTAGGATAACTTCAAATCCGCGAAATAATTCAGCGTGTGTCCAGGCGTTGACTACTCTTCCATGTTCAATATCAACTCGAACATCTAAATCGCCCTCAACTCTACCGACGGGCGATATATCTAATGATTGAATTGTCATTTGTCATTTGTCCTTTGTCATTTGTTATTTGTCATTGGTAATTATTCACTTGTCTCCCTGTAAAATGGTCGAAACCCTTGATTGATCGTTGATGGGAGTGTGAAAGGTTATGGTCTAATACGCTTGGGTTTTCAAGACGCGATACAGCGCTTCCGGCTATTATGCAATATAGTTTTCTCCTTGCCCCTCTCCTATCATTGCTTTCAGCTTTTAGGATGTACCTCATAGCTGCCGAAACTGCTGTAAATCGCCGTCTCTACAAGTGTTTTGTTGCTCATTCTGAACTGTATTGGGTTATAGTCATTGGTCAAATCACAAATCACAAATGACTAATGACCAATGACCAATGACTAATGACTAAACTGTAAAAAAGTCTTCTTCTGCCCAAGGTGGTGCTGCATCTTTTGCAACCATTGTGAGTAAGGCGTAGTCTTTTTTGTTGACTCCTGGCGGTAATTCTTTAGGAACTCCCATTACTGTTTGGGTTTTAAATACTGTTCCCGGTTTGAGGTCAAAGAAGGGAAATTCTGGTTCTGTGCAACCTAAGCAAGGCATTCCAGCGCGAGTTTTAGAAGAGACGCGGTTCCATAAGATGCGGTTGCAGGAAGAATGAGTCATGGGGCCGCGACAACCCAAGTCATAAAATAGACAGCCTTTGCGCTGACCAAATTCGGCGGTTGATGCTTTGTAGGCAAAGTGGACGTTGCGGGTACAACCTGTTTGGGTGTAGGTGTTGAAGAAGGTTTGGGGACGATTTAGTTCATCAAAAGCAATGTCTGCTATGCGTCCAGTAGCGATCGCAACTAATATCTGCGTAATCCAGTCGGGATGGGCGGGACATCCAGGTATATTGATTACAGGTAATCCCGCTTGCGATACGAAATCTTTCCCTAAAAAGCCGCCTTCTTGACGTTTGAGAAATTGCAAACCTTCCGATTCGCTGGGGTTAGGCGACATGGCGGGAATTCCTCCCCAGGTTGCACAGTCTCCTACCGCTACAATAAATTTAGCAACTTTGGCGAGGTCTGCTAACCAATCTTTCATGGCGCGATCGGCAAAGCGATTCCATTCGCCAGTACCGTTGGGGGCGTTAACAACACTGCCTTCAAATACCAAGATATCTAAAGGAATTGTGCCAGAAATACAATTCCGTAGCAGTGTTTGCAAATCGTTGCCTAGTTCCAGCCCCAAGGAAGGATGCCAAAGTATATTGATACCAAAGTCGGCAATTAAATCGCAGACTGTCGGTTCTTCGGCATTGAGAAATGACATGGTGTTGCCTGAACAAGCACCACCTTGTAGCCATAGTACATTAGTCATCGGCTAGGTATTTTTGTATTGTTTCCCATGCATGATGTAGGTGATAATGCTTGTAAAATCTCACCTGCTTATCAATATTTGTTTTTCAATACTAAGATATTTTTTTCTTTAATTCTCTTTCATTAAAAAAGAATTAATCATTAACAATAGCTTAGATTTAATTAAGATTATTTTAAATGGCTATGTCTGTTATATATGTAACATCTTTAACAAATACAAAAATATTTTTTGATTTTAACTTCTCGCATTCACTAACATAAATATGTTTAGTTGATTGCGGTTAAATCTCTGAGATTATTAATAACAATTATTGCCAAGTATCAATTTGTACAAAAGGATGAATATTTTAAGCCAATGCAGTTCAGATAAGCCAAAAACCCTCATGTAGAGACGCGATTTATCGCGTCTTCAAATACCAATTGTCTACACCAATAACCCTTAACCCAAGCGTATTGTATTTTAAGCCGTCAGATTTTAGTGCAATAGCTAAATCAAATTCAACAAAATATCAGGGTGCAAGACTTTGCACCCCATCAGCTATTAGTTTTTTTAAGATTTTGGTTGTGCAGCTTGCCTAACAACTTGTTCGTCCAAGCCTAACGCTTGAGCTATCTGCTCAATACTCAACCCAAACGCTAATAAGCGAGGTATCGTTTCTAACTTACCTTCTTGTTTCCCTTCTGCAAAAACATCTTGGTAGAATCTAGTTTGCTTTAACTCATTTAATCCAAACATTTTTCCGATTTCCTCCTGGGTCAATCGCGGTAACTTGTAGATTAATATCGTCTCTATCAATTGTATAATTTCCCTAATAGTAGCGACATCTAGAATTTGCTCTCTAGCAGTGTTGACTATTTCGATCGCTCTTGTTGTCGCAGTTGATTCGGGTTCGATGATGAGTTTAACTGTCTCTATGCCGATTGATGATGTCTCAATTGAGCTTAATTCGTCAAGATAGACGCGAGTCACTCGTTGTGAATTGAGTAATTCTGTATATCTTTCGGTATCTCCAGTATCAACGCTGCGGTTGGGGTAGATGACAACACCACGCCAATTGTTGGTTAATTCGGTTTTGTCGAGATAGTTAAAAATTTCGGTAAATAAACGCGAGTAGAACTTTTTGTCTGCTTGAAATTGCACTTCGGCAAAATAAATGGGTAGTTCTGCTGCATTTGGGAGGAAAACGCCATCGATTCTAAAGGCTATTTGTTTGACTTCTACTGAAGAAAATTGGTAAACACTAGCTAGTTGGGGTGGTTGGTTAATGAGTTCAAAGAAAGTAGTGGGGATACTCTGAAAGATCCGATAGAAGATGCTGTCTGTTTTCAAGGTAGCTTGTTTTACAGTCGTTGATGAATATATTTTACACTTCGACAATCCCGTGGTGAATCTTTGGAGTATACAAAAATTAGCTGGTAAGATAGTGCATATATGTATGTCAACAATTCAAGAAATAATATTTAAATTCTGTCGAGTGATGATACAAAAAGTATTTTAAAAATATTAGGTGTTTAAAGCTGACATTAATATTAGCAATTTCCCCCTAGAATTTTAGAAATAGGGTGTTTTATAGTAAAAAAATTGATTGGGCATGGGGTATTGGATATTGGACATGGGATCAACTCTTTCCCTAGTCCTTAATCATTAGCCCTAGTCTCAAACAAAGAAGGGGAATTCCGCCTAAAGGACTCGAAGCCTGCGTAAATCAGTATGGCCCGTGATGAAATGCGATCGCGTGTTTCGATCGTTCATGGGTGTTGGACTCAATTCCCAATTGGCTAGAGTACGGCAGAGTTATGACCCCCAGCATTACAGATTCGGCGGTGAAAGCTGCGGTAGCAGCTGTTGCATCGGAGTCAGCCTCAGCAGAGGAAAAAATCCAAATGCTGATTGAGATCGCACAGGGTTTTCAAAAAAAGCCCAAAACTGCCCAAGACTTGCGGAATGCAGTTGGTTTATATTACCGGGCTTATGAAATGTGTGGTGAGGAGTATCCCCTACTGAAAGCCAGGGCGAAAGTGGGGATGGCAGGGACGTTACAAGCAATACCGGATGCTGAGTACCAACTGCTGATGCAAGCGAAAGCAGGTTATGAAGAAGCACTGCCAATTTTACAGGAATTAGCTTCACCAGAGGAAGTAGCAGAGACACAGATGAATTTTGGGCTAGTGTTGCAGTCATTAGTGCCATTCAATTTGGCGCGGATAACTGACAGCATCCAGGCTTATCATGAGGCTTTGCGGGTGTTCACTTGGGAAGATTACCCCCAAGAATACGCGATTTTGTATAACAATATTGCGATCGCTTACCTTTCTATGCCACTGGCATCAGAACGGGAATACTTGCGTCAAGGGTTAGCTGTGCAGTCATTTGAGGTGGCGCTAAAGCACATTACTTTGATTGACCATCCTAGAGAATACGCCATGTTGCAAAACAATTTGGGTAACGCTTTGCAATATTTAGTGAGTTCCCATCCTGTGGACAATAACTTACGTGCGATCGCAGCTTATGACGAAGCGCTAAAAGTGCGTAATCCCCAAGATACACCTTTAGAGTACGCTAACACAATTTCCAACAAAGCCAACGCCCTATTCAACTTACCAGACGACCCCGAAAAACCAGAAGCTGGTAATCCTCAAAATCTTTTGCAAGCCCGTATTTACTATCAAACTGCTTTAGAAATATTTACGGAATACCAACAAGTTGCACAAGCAGAGGTAGTAGTCCAAGCATTACAAGATGTAGAAGCAGAAATGAAAGGTTAGGAGTTATAGGTTCAATACAGTTCAGATAAGACCAAAACCCTTGTAAAGACGGCGATTTATCGCGTCTCAAAAACCCAAGCGTATTGGTTATATATCTAAATTGACTCTTAACTCTTTACTTAAACAATGAGGAAAAACAGCATGAGAGAGATTTTAACAACGCCAAATCTGATAAATTTTCTCACAAGTTTAGCAGATGGCGATCTTAACATAGCAACAGAATTGGTGTGGCTAATTATAGCAACAGCCTTTGCTATGGTTGGCGGTGCAATTGGTGGAATGATATTAGCTGGTAAAGATATAGGATATCAGCTTTCAGCAATGCTTGGTGCATTATTTGCCCCTGCGGGTGTAATTCCTGCCATCTTCTTAGGGCTTGTTGCTTTAAACTTCTTGACAAATTATTAGGAGAAAATATGTTAGAGCTAGGATGGTTATCTGCCAAGTTATTTTTTAAAGGAAAGCTAATACGCAATCCAATATTTTTTGTCAAGCAAACTACTATTGGTATTGCCGTAGGTTTTTTACTGCTAGTGTTACTTGCACAAGCCCCCATTCCCTTCTACTTACCAATCATATTATCTAGCTTAGTGACAGGCATGATTATGCCATTTCTCTTCAAAGATTTTAAAACCAAGTGAGTTGTCATTGATAAACCAATACAGTTAAGTTAAGCATTTCTTTCTTCTCTCAGCGCCGCGCCAGTTGCTTCAAGTCGGGGAACCCGCCCAACGCACTGGCTTCTCTGCGTCTCTGTGGTTAGTAAAAAAATTGACTTTGGCAAAGAGTTTTAGCCTTAACTGAACCGTATTGATTGATAAACAACCAATACCTAATGCCCAATGAAAAATGACAAATGACAAATCTTGAAGAATTAATTCAGGAAATTAATCGTTTTGAGGCAATTATATCCGAGTGGGATGAAAGCCAACGGTGTGTAGCAGTAGGTCTAAAAAGAGCAATTGAAGCTTTGCATAAAGCTGCATTGACTAATTTGATTAAAAGCCTCAAACAAGAATCAATGCCAGCTTTGCGTCATGCTGTTGCAGATGAATTAGTGTATGCAGTGCTACTGTATCACGAGTTAGTCAAACCACCAAAACCACCATTAGCACAGCGAATTGAAACAGCCCTTGAAGAAGTTCGCCCAGGTTTAAAAAGCCATAATGGGGATGTAGAACTAGTAGCAATTAAGCCCCCAGATACAGTAGAAGTCAAATTAATCGGAACTTGTAGCAATTGTCCGGCTTCTACCTTGACTTTATCTCAGGGAGTAGAACAGGCAATAAAAAACCATTGTCCTGAAATTACTAAAGTTGTTGCAGTCAATAATAGCCCTGCTGTTAACAACGCTAATTCTGGTTTAATCAGTCCATTCTCTTCAAAAATAACTTGTACTTGGATGAAAGTAGCGACCCTTGATGAAGTTCCTGAATTTAGTGTAGTCGCAGTACAACTTGCTGGTACTTCACTAATTTTACATCGTCAAGGCGTTACAGTTAAATGTTACCGTAATGCTTGTACCCATCTAGGATCTCCCTTAGAAAAAGGTAAAGTTGAAAATGGTATTATTACCTGTCCTGCCCACGGATTCCAGTACAAATTAGAGACAGGTAAATGCTTAACCGTGCCTGATGTTTCGCTTCAGTCGTATCCAGTCAAAGTTAAAGAAGATAAGGTTTTTGTGAAACTACAAAAATGATCGTGCGAAGGTAAGATTTCAGCAAATCTACTTGGCGATTAGTCAATCACGACTAATTTGCTTTTTTATTTCAGTAGTTTTCGCATTCATTTTAGCTTTTTGTGCAAGTAAAATGCCCAAATACTTTCTCAATATCCCTAAATTCATTCTCATTTGTGTAATTCAGGTATTGATTTTAGTGTTTTGAGAAAGTAAAAAGGCATATTACTTTCTCAAAAAGTCATTTGACTTATTCAAACCCCAGTTTGCTTATTCATTTTAGTGTTTTCCGCAAACAAAATGAGCTTTTACTTATTCAAACTCCAGTTTGCTTACTCATTTTAGTGTTTTCCACAAGCAAAATGAGCTTTTACTTATTCATTTTAGTGTTTTCCGCAAGTAAAATAAGCTTTTACTTTCTCAAACCCCAGTTTGCTTTCTCATTTCAGTAAATCGCGCACTCATACCAAAGATTCGCTATGTAGCAAAAATTACTAAAAATTAGATAGATTTTTTAAAACTTAGGGCTTACGCAAAATATCTCTCAAACTCTCATTTCTCTGTGTCCTCTGCGCCTCTGTGGTTCGTTATTCCCTAACTAATGCGTAAGCCCTAAAATTGATTAATACATAAGTTGATTAAAGGTTTTAACTGAATTGGAAAAAAGCATAATGCAAAACCGTTACTGTTGTTACATGCTAATCAGCATTAATGTTTTTAAATAATTATCAGCCTCTATCTGCGGTTCATGGATATCCCAATCATAATTAATCCCATATCACAATTACCGCTAGAAGCAACAGAAATTTTTCAATATTTACCTCTATCACCTCAAGGTGCAGAGGTAATTTTAGGTAACATTCTCAAACCGCAACAATTAGTCATACCTGTAGCACCTAGTCCCATAACAATGTTTGGGCCTCGTGGTGCTTGTTTATTATCAAAAACCGGCCCATTATGGGTATCAGATACAGGACATCATCGATTATTAGGATGGAAGAATTTACCCACAAGAGATAGTCAACCGGCTGATTGGGTAATTGGACAACCTGACTTTTATCATGAAGGACAAAATGCTAAAACTACACCGGGAAGAGCAACCTTAAGTGTACCAACAGGTATTTGTGCTTGCGGCGAAGGGTTAGCTGTCGCAGATGCTTGGAATCATCGAGTTTTAATTTGGAAAAACTTACCACAAGATAACAATGTTCCAGCCGATTTGGTATTAGGACAAGCTAATTTTATCGATAATGAAGCAAATCGGGGAAGTCAACAAGCATCTGCAAGTACAATGCACTGGCCTTATGGTGTTTTCTATCATCAAGGACGGCTATTTATTGCCGATACTGGTAATCGGAGGGTATTAATTTGGCATCAGTTACCAACAGAAAATGGTCAACCTGCTGATGTAGTTTTGGGACAACCAGATATGATATCTCGCAATGAAAACGGCGGTGCTTCTGCAACCGCAGCGAGTATGCGTTGGTGTCACGATATTACCCTTTGGGGAGAAAATTTGGTTGTCAGCGATGCAGGTAATCACCGAGTGATGATTTGGCAGGGAATGCCAACAGAAAATAATGCCCCTTGTGCTGTGGTTTTAGGGCAAAAAAGCTTTGATTTTGTGGAAATGAATCAAGGGGTTTATTTGCCTAGCGCTAGTAGTTTGAGTATGCCTTATGGTGTGGGGGTAGCTGGGGACTGGTTAGTAGTTGCAGATACAGCTAATTCCCGGTTGTTAGGATGGAGAAAGCCAGAATCAATTTTATCACTGCAAGGTTTAATGGCAGATGGGTTGACAGGACAAATAAATTTTCAAAGTAAAGGTGAAAATCGTAATTTTGGACTGCCTAAGCGAGATAGTTTAAATTGGTGTTATGGGATAAAAATTTGTGGCAAGACGGCGGTAATAGCTGATTCTGGAAATAACCGAATATTGCTGTGGCAGCTTAATAATTCGTAATTCGTAATTCGTAATTCGTAATTTTTGAAAGTCAGATTTATATGGCGACTGAAGAAATTAGAGTTCGCGGTACTGTTCAGGGAGTAGGATTTCGTCCTACTGTATATCGTCTTGCTAAAGCTTGCGGTTTGCGTGGAGATGTTTGTAATGATGGGCAAGGTGTATTAATTCGGGTATCTGGTAATGAGGAAGCATTAACAGAATTTGTTGCCAGATTGCAAACAGAATGTCCACCATTAGCAAAAATTAATCAGCTAAGTAGAATTCCTTACGAAGGTGAATTTAGCTTTAATAATTTTGTGATTTCTAATAGCGTCAATAATGCAATCAAAACAGAAATTGTCCCTGATGCAGCTACTTGTCCACAGTGTCAAAAAGAAATATTTGACCCTTTTAGCCGCTTTTATCGTTACCCCTTTACCAATTGCACTCATTGCGGCCCTCGCCTGAGTATTATTCGTGCAATTCCTTATGACAGATGCAATACCAGTATGTCTGCGTTTGTTATATGTCCCGAATGTGCAAAGGAATACCACGATGTTGAAAACCGCCGTTTTCACGCCCAACCTGTAGCTTGTCATGTTTGCGGCCCCACAGCTTGGTTAGAACGCGCTGATGGTAAATCGGTTACTGCTTCCATGTTTTCCATGCTAGATGATGTGGATGCTGTTTGTACCTTGTTGCAAAAGGGTGAGATTGTTGCAATTAAAGGCTTAAGTGGTATTCATTTAGCTTGCGATGCAACTCAGGAAACTGTTGTCCAAAAACTGCGTCAGCGCAAAAAGCGTTATCACAAACCATTTGCTTTAATGGCGCGAGATATTGAAATAATTGAACAATATTGTACTGTTAATGCCAAAGAAAAAGAATTATTGACAAGTTCTGCTGCACCAATTGTTTTACTACAAGCGACAGGTAAAAAACTTGTAGCACCATCGGTAGCATCGGGGCAAAATACCCTTGGTTTCATGCTACCTTATACGCCCTTGCATCATTTAATTCTGCGGCGGATGAATCGCCCAATTGTTTTAACAAGTGGCAATCTTGCCGATGAACCACAATGTATTGATAACGACGAAGCAAGAGAAAAATTAGGGACAATCGCTGATTATTTTCTCTTTCACAATCGAGAGATTATTAATCGGGTAGATGATTCAGTTGTGCATGTTATCGGTGATAAAGTCCAAACAATTCGCCGTGCTAGAGGATATGCACCAGCAGCAATTAGCTTACCGCCGGGATTTGACAATGTACCGCAAATTTTAGCAATGGGTAGTGAGTTAAAAAATACTTTTTGCTTATTGCGTGAAGGAGAAGCGATTCTATCTCAACATCTGGGAGATTTAGAAAATGCTGCGGCTTTCAATGCTTACCAAGAGACTTTAAACTTATACTTGAATTTATTTGAACATACACCAGAAGTAATCGCCATTGATAAACATCCTGAATATCTTTCCAGCAAACTTGGTAAAGAACTAGCAGATACAAATCAAATTCCAATTTATCAAATCCAACATCATCACGCCCATATTGCTGCTTGTATGGCAGAAAATGGGATTCCTTTAAATTCACCTCCAGTATTAGGTATTGCTTTAGATGGTTTAGGTTACGGTGATGACGGTACACTCTGGGGCGGAGAATTCCTTTTAGCAGATTATCGGAAATTTCAGCGGCTAGCAACATTTAAACCAGTAGCAATGATTGGTGCTGAACAAGCAATTTATCAGCCTTGGCGTAATACTTATGCCCAATTCATAGCTGCTAACCTTTGGGATGATTGCCAACAACAGTATGCTGATTTAGAAATCGTAAAATTGCTGAATAAAAAACCACTAAAGCTACTCAATCAACTTATAGAGAAAAAAATTAACTCTCCTCCAGCTTCTTCAGTGGGGCGGTTGTTCGATGCAGTAGCGGCGGCTATCGGTATTTGCCCTGAAGAATGTAGCTATGAAGGACAAGCTGCGATCGCAATGGAAGCTATAGTAGATGTTAGCAGCTTAAATAATGATAAAGAAGCACTAATATACCCTTTTAGTTTTAGCTTTTCAGATAGTATTTACTGTATAGACTCACGCCCAATGTGGCAAGCCTTACTCTATGACTTGCAGCAGCAGATTCCCCAACCAGTTATAGCTGCCAAATTTCACAAAGGTTTAGCTAATGCGATTGTGGAAATGGTTAAGCATCTTTGTGAAGAAAATCTGATTAATCAGGTAGCTTTAACAGGAGGAGTCTTTCAAAATTGTATATTGTTACAGCAAGTTAGCAAACGATTAGAAACATTGGGGATAAAAGTACTAACTCATAGCTTAGTTCCAGCTAATGACGGCGGATTATCTCTAGGACAAGCAGTGATTGCAGCAGCACAATTCATACATGAGTCTTGATTTTTGAAAAAACTCATAAATAATTCTCTCTGTGTTCTCCGCGCCTCTGCGGTTAGTTTATCTTAAAGAATAAAAGAATGTGTTTAGGAATCCCCGGACAAATTATAGAAATTACCAACGTTAACCATAAATTAGCCCTAGTTAACATTGGTGGTGTTAAGCGCGAAGTAAATATTGCCTGCATCGTAGATGAACAACATCCTCCCGAAGCTTGTATTGGCGATTGGGTGCTAGTGCATGTTGGCTTTGCCATGAATCGAATTAACGAACAAGAAGCAGCAGAAACATTACAACTCCTTCAAGAATTAGCAGCAGCACAAGCAGGGATTAGTATTTAACTTAACGAACCGCAGAGGCGCAGAGGGCACAGAGAGTAGAAAGAAATACTTAACTCAGCCGTATTGACATAAAGCTTACTATTCCCAAATCCTTATGAAATATGTTGACGAATTCCGCGAACCGGAAAAAGCAGAAGCCATACTCCGCGAAATCACCAAATTAAGCCACCAGCTAGAAAAACCCATCAAAATCATGGAAGTATGCGGTGGACATACCCATTCCATATTTAAATACGGTATCGAAGAAATATTACCCCAAACCATCGAACTCATTCATGGCCCTGGTTGTCCAGTATGCGTTATGCCAAAAGGGAGATTAGATGATGCGATCGCAATCTCCCAAAATCATAACGTCATTTTTGCCACCTTTGGCGATGTGATGCGAGTTCCCGGTTCCAAAACGAGTTTACTGCAAGCTAGGGCACAAGGCGCAGACATCCGCATGGTGTACTCTCCTCTAGACAGCCTGCAAATTGCCAGAGATAACCCAGACAAAGAAGTAGTTTTCTTCGCATTAGGCTTTGAAACCACAGCCCCCAGCACCGCCTTCACTATTCTGCAAGCAGCAGCCGAAAAAATTCATAACTTTAGTATGTTTTCCAATCACGTCCTCGTGATTCCCGCCCTCAAAGCACTATTAGATAATCCCGACTTACAACTAGATGGATTTGTTGGCCCTGGCCATGTCAGCATGGTAATTGGCAGTGACCCATATCAATTTATTTCCCAACAATATAATAAGCCGATAGTCGTCTCAGGATTTGAACCCTTAGATATTCTCCAATCAATTTGGATGCTATTGCAACAGCTAGTAGAAAATCGTTGCGAAGTCGAAAACCAATATAACCGAATTGTCCAAAAAAGCGGAAACACAGTAGCCCTTGAAGCCATAAATAAAGTTTTCGCCATCCGAGATAGTTTTGATTGGCGCGGCTTAGGTGACATACCCTATTCAGGATTACAAATTCAACCTGAATATGCCCAATTTGATGCCGAACTTAAATTTACCATTCCTAATCTCAAAGTAGCCGACCATAAAGCTTGTAAATGTGGAGCAATTCTCAAAGGAGTCTTAAAACCTTGGGAGTGCAAAGTATTCGGTACAGCTTGCACACCAGAAACACCAATCGGTACTTGCATGGTATCTTCCGAAGGTGCTTGTGCAGCATATTACAAATACGGGCGACTCTCCACAATTGCCAAAAGAACAATCACCCAAAAACCAAAAATAACTCAAGAACCTCTCCCCGCCTGCGGCTTCTCCTCAGACTAAATACTCCGCGTACCTCCGCGCTTCCCTTTGCGTTCCTTTGCGTTTAAAAAAAATTTAATATGAATTTCCCCCCCACAAACCCAATACAAAATCCCCTATTCCAAAAAATAGAACAAGTCCGCCGCCGCAAAAGTAAAGTGCAAGACACTCATATAACTCTCGCACATGGCAGCGGTGGTAAAGCCATGCGTGATTTAATCGACGATATTTTTGTCAGCAATTTTGATAACCCAATTCTCTCCCAACTAGAAGACCAAGCCAGCTTCAACCTAACCCCTCTCCTCCAACAAGGAGACAGACTCGCATTTACTACAGATTCTTATGTTGTAGACCCCTTATTTTTCCCCGGTAGTGATATAGGAGAATTAGCCGTTAACGGTACAGTTAATGATTTAGCTGTCAGTGGGGCTAAACCTTTATATCTAACTTGCAGCGTCATTTTAGAAGAAGGATTACCTGTAGAAACCTTACGCCGTGTCGCAAACAGTATGAAAGCAGCCGCAGAAAAAGCAGGCGTTCAAATTGTCACTGGTGACACAAAAGTTGTACATCGAGGTGCTGCTGATAAACTCTTTATCAATACTGCTGGTATTGGTATCATCCCACGAGGAGTTAACATTTCTGCCCATAACATTAAACCTGGAGATGCCATAATAATTAATGGTGAAATAGGTAATCATGGGACAGCAATTTTAATTGCCCGTGGAGAATTAGCTTTAGAAACTAGTATTGAAAGTGATTGTCAGCCGTTGCATAGTTTAGTAGAAACTATTCTCCATGTATGCCCACAAGTTCATGCTATGCGAGATGCCACACGTGGAGGTTTAGCCACAGTACTAAATGAATTCGCCCTCAGTTCCGATGTGGGAATTAGTCTCTTTGAAGAATCTATTCCAGTGCGTGAAGAAGTCAACGGAGTTTGCGAAATTCTTGGTTTAGACCCGTTATATTTAGCTAATGAAGGTAAATTAGTTGTGGTGGTAGCGAGTAAATATGCAGAAACTGTTTTATCTGCGATGAAATTACACCCAACGGGAAAAGATGCTTGTATTATTGGTGAAGTTATTACCTCACCCCCAGGTATCGTACTATTAAAAACAGCTTTTGGTGCTGAAAGGATTGTTGATATGTTAGTAGGCGACCAATTACCACGAATTTGTTAATCTTTAATAAATTTATAATATGCACGAATTTGGAATTACCCAAAATATTGTGGCAATTGTGACTGAACACGCCAAAGGCGCAAAAGTGCAGCGAGTTTTATTAGAAATTGGCAAACTTTCAGCCATTATGCCCGACGCTATCCGATTTTGTTTTGATATTTGCACTCAGGGTACAGTTTTAGAAGGGGCGACATTAGAAATTTTAGAAATTCCAGGTTTAGGGAGATGTCGGCAATGTGGTGCAGAAGTTTATTTAGATAAACCGTTCGGAATATGTAACTGCGGTAGCGTGCAATTAGATTTAATTACTGGTGAAGAACTTAAAATTAAAGAAATAGAAATAGAGGAATTATGTGTGTAACCTGCGGTTGTTCTGATGATGGCGAAACTAAAATTACCAATCTAGAAACAGGTGAAGCTGAACATAACCACCATCATCATACTCATACTTTACCAGATGGTACTGTCATCACTCACTCCCACAGTCATGACACTCATATAGAAGCGCCTCAAATTCATGCCAAAATACACAACACAACAATATCTTTAGAACAAGATATATTAGCAAAAAATAACCTGCTAGCTGCCCAAAATCGGGGATGGTTTAAAGGTCGTAATATTCTTGCTTTAAATTTAATGAGTTCTCCCGGTGCTGGAAAAACAACTCTTTTAACGCGAACTATCAATGATTTAAAGCATCAATTATCTATTAGTGTCATTGAAGGCGACCAAGAAACTGCTAACGATGCTAAAAAAATTAAAGAAACTGGTTCTAAAGTCATCCAAATAAATACTGGAACAGGCTGTCATTTAGATGCCTCAATGATAGAAAGAGGTTTGCAACAACTGAATCCGCCACTAAACTCAGTTGTGATGATTGAAAATGTCGGAAATTTAGTTTGTCCAGCCTTATTTGATTTGGGAGAACAGGCAAAAGTCGTGATTCTCTCAGTCACGGAGGGAGAAGATAAGCCGCTAAAATACCCGCATATATTCCGTGCAAGTGATATCATGATTCTCACTAAAATCGATTTGCTACCTTACCTGCAATTTGATGTTCAAAAGTGCATAGAATATGCTCAAGAAGTAAATCCCAAAATTCAGATTTTTCAGGTTTCTGCAACTACTAGTGCTGGGTTAGAAAATTGGTATGCGTGGCTATCTGAAAAGATAACAAACTTGTCAGCACTAATTTCTTCTCGCTTGAAGGATACCTAATTTTGTTAACGAACCGCATTCCCGCAGCGTCTCGTTAGAGAAGGAAGAGAAAGTTAATTTTAAAAACCTATGTAACTCTTCTAAAATTGCAACACCCTGCACTTTAAAAGTACAGGGTGTAAAACAGCTATATTTTGTGTGATTCCCAATTCTGGCCTATTTACCTCAAAGCCAATCTCGATAAGCAGATATTTCATTTACGCTGATTTCAAACGGCGTCCCCTTCCCAAATGGCGGATAAACGCGGATTTTGCCATTGCTAGCAAACCGCTCTAACCTATTACCTAACTGGGGAATATTGCTGACAATATGCCAGTAAGATACTAAGTCAGGGCAGTCAATAATTAATGTGAGGATGTTAGCATTTGTTGTCAGATACCACTGACAATTAGATAACAGTACTCGTGTAATACGATCGCAAGCTAGATAAAAGCATCTACCAGTAGACTGTTCTAGCTCCATTTGCAGCATTCCATCCTCTTTAGTTACCTCAGCGGGAGGTAAATCATCGGGAGGAAGCAAGTATAGTTTAGAAGACATAATTTCGCACCTCTTGGTTGTAGCGCGTCAAACTGTCCAGGTTTTTTTGCAAATCCGCAGACGAGGGTTTGAGTGCTAGCGTACCTAAATTTAATTCGTCCTGAAATTTCTTGATTCTGTCTCGACAAGTCTCCACATCACCGATAATTGAATTCTCAATCAAATAATCTTCATCGAAACAAATATTTGTGCGGTCGAATGGTTTTTGGTTGGGATTCGCACTATTTTGCAATACTTCAGCCGAATTAGCTTTCATTTTCTGGCTAAATTTGCGAACGAAAGGTAACGCTTCACTCACCGCCTCATCGTATGTTTTGCCAACAAAAAAGAAGCGTGCCAGCACTAAGTTTTCCGCACCACTAGAATTTAAGGCTCGATATTTGGTAACAGTATCCTTCAATCTCTCTAGGGAAAATGGCGGCCCACCCATCAAGCTGAAGGAATGTTTAGCAGCCAACTCGATACCATCATCGCCGCCAGTGGCAACATACACTGGTATTTGACTTTGCAATGGTTTTGGGTAAATCGTTAAGCGATCGCATTGATAATATCGCCCATTAAATGATACATCAGTTTCATATAAGAGCTTTTGAATCAGTGCGATCGCCTCTAGCATCTTGGGGCGGGATTCACTTGGTAGGGTCGCAAAATGCTTATTTTGTTGAGGAAAGGGGCCGCCTTTGGCAACTCCAAATAATAATCGTCCATTGCACAAGTTATCCAAAGTGGCAATATCTTCCGCCACCCGAATCGGGTTATGGAATGGCAGCAACACCGCCGCAGTGCCTAATTGGATAGTTGAAGTCAATCCCGCCAAATGCGCCATTAACACCAACATAGACGGGCTGAGATTAGATTCACTAAAATGGTGTTCGCTCACCCACGCTTCCTCAAAACCTAAGCTTTCTGCCTGTTTTACCAGTGCAACTTGCTCAAAGATGGCACGACGAGCATCTTGGTGAAAATTATCGTAATTGCAGAAAATTCCAGTTTTCATTACTTGCGTTGATACTTTGTATTCACCGTAGGTGCTGATTATTCTAGTGGTCGATAGGTTTGTAGTAAGCACTTTAGTGCTTAAATCTTTGAGGAATAAAGTCCTCTCTACAAAAGAATTTACCCCTCTCAATTAATGCGATGAATCACTAAGTTGCAACCCACTGCAACTCCAACCATAGACGTGGGTTGTTCTCTTTGACCTTCGACATCGGATCGCGCAATAGTCGCTTGGCATTCATACAGACAACCTGGATTAAACCCATGTTGTCTGCTACTTCTCTGAGTATTTCTTTTTGAGCTTGCACGCAGGAAATCATTTCGTCAGAGCAATAAATTCCTATATATTGCAAACGTCTAGCAGGTCGTCCCCAAAAACAGGTGATGACTTTCACATAACACCCATCCAGCAATTCTCCAACTTGCGGGTAGTAATGGTTGACGACTCTTGTGAATTCTTTGGCTAAGATATCTTCAGCAATCATTGGAACTGATATTTCTGTAGCGTCCATCACGCTATTTAATATAACATAATTTTATCAATTAAAGATGACAAAATAGCTTATTAAGCTTAAATAAAACCTTAAATATTACATAAAAAAAGAGGTGTACCTCATTTGGCATCACCTCAGATTTGCGTAAAGCATCTTTATATTAAAAATTCGTAATTCGTAATGATATTAGCAGACTCGCCAACGTAATTATGTTATACATAGATTAGGATTTCAACCCTAACCATAATAAATAGTACAACTGTTAGAGGTCACTGACTCTAAGTCTTAATTTAATTACGAATTACGAATTACGAATTACGAATTATTGTTGAATTCCAAGTTTTGAATTTTAATTATTAGCGAGCATTGCGTTCGCAAACTAAGACCTCTGCGATAATTTCCGGCACATTTACAAAGTCCGTAAATCCTTCAGAACCCCGTATTGGTGAAATAAATGTATAGTTTGGATCGCACGCTCCAGTGTCATATACTTGAATAAACCACCGATCGGGAAATCCTTCTATACCTAGTTCCACAGTGTACCAACTCTCGCCAATCAGACGAGAGTTAAAGATTGTAAACCACTCTCTGTTTTCTTCTGAAATATTCCAATCTGCCATCAGCAGTTCTAAAGCTATTTGTCCTGCATCCGTTGAAGTCAACAGCATTTTTACTCCTTACTTGCAACTTCAGTATTTGCAACTTCAGTACTGGGAACTTCCGGGTATAAACCTAATTCTTTAGCTAGTTCACGCGCCACAAAAAATAAAAATTTGGCACCATCTTGATTGCCTTCATGGGCAAACATAGTAGCTACTTGTAACATTGTTTCTACTAAACCGGAATCAATCAATTCAGGTTTAGATTCCAAAATTTCTGGTTCTTGACCATTAGGACATCTAAGTAACTCATCAATCAGATTAAAATACAAGCTTTGACGTTGTTCTTGCTCTGTCATGGTAATTTTCTTGATTTTAGTAAATTGTGAATAAGTTACTGTTCGATACTTTGGTGCCACAGCCTTTCCAACATTTCAACTTGTTCTTTTAAAACAGCAGCACGATGAACTAGATATCTGTCGTAAAAAAGAATCCCTAACCCAACACAAATCGGGGTTAACAAGAAGAACCATTGTAGGATAGTGGCAAATTTATATTGTTCAGCAACAGCAAGCATTTGATGAACCACATTACGATCGGAGGATTGAATGTTAGTCTGAGGGGAATGTGTACCCTCTGTTTGGGGAGCCAAGGCGGGAGCATCTGTAGTTGTGTTGTTAACTTCGTAAGCTAAATTCTGAGATTTTACTAACTCCAAATGTCGCTCCCAAATTATGCCAAATACTACTAGTCCTGGTGAAAGCACTGCTAAGGTAACGACGCAAACTGTAAGAACATTTAAAAGTTTGGCTTTCATCTTGGCTCTCCCTTGCTAGGTAGTATGCACCCAGTAAGAAAATATCTTTTGCTGTTTATCTAAAGTAGTTATATAATTTCTACCTCTCAAACAGTTTTGATATTAAAATATGTGTAATCGGTAATTTTTACAATCATTAGTTGCCAGTTATTTTTCTCGTCACTACTGACTACTTACTAATAAAAAGTTACCACCCTTTTCACAAAACATAGGATTATTCAGTCAGAAAGAACGCACTTAGATTCGGGAATCTGTTTTCCTCTTACTCTCAAAAGGGAGATTAAGAAGTCCCCCCTAGTTCACTAAGCTTTCGCTCCGGAATGTTGGGGGGTAGAGGGGAATCTCTGCGTAAATCCTATACGATTTATATCAGCCGCTCTCCACCAAACAGTTTACCCCAGCCCTGTTAAGATTATTAAATTCATTAGAATAGTACTCAAAGCCTATAATCCATATCTGATAAGTCTTATAAAAATTCATTGGGGTATGGGTGCTAGTGTTTTTCGGACGGGGTTCTAGTATTTTCGAGGTGGGGTTCTGGCGTTTTTGCACTCAATCTCAAAGCAATGTAGGCAATGGTTAAAGACTGTTTTAGATGCAATTTGGGACTGACAAAATCTGCACTCAAAAGAAAATATCAATGTCTCTTGATAAAGATAGACCAATAAATTAGGAAAATCAATTAAATATTTTGAAAGTAAATTATATTTTCAAATAAAATAGAAAATAATGAAAAAAACATTCATATATACAGAATTATAAAAACTGAATCTCAACCCAAGAGACAATAGCCAGCAATTCCAAATGGTAAACTAGAAGAATGGTAAGCTAGCCTCTTATAAAGTGAGAATCAATGGGAATATCTCATAAAAGTTCTTCCTAAACTTTCATATTTTGTGGTTTAGTTAGAATACATAGTATATGCACTCATTGACATTAAACGGCAAAATAAATACATCAAAGCTTATTGTTATAAGTAAATACTCTGTACTAAGATTTAGGATTTTAGGGGTTAAATAATGCGGATTGCTCAAGACATAACAGAACTAATTGGACGAACTCCTTTAGTTCAACTGAACAAGATTCCTCAAGCTGAGGGAGTAGTTGCAAGAATAGTTGTTAAATTAGAAGGCATGAACCCAGCAGCTTCGGTGAAAGACCGCATTGGGTTAAGTATGGTACTCTCGGCAGAAGCCGCTGGCTCAATTTCCCCAGGAAAGACCATTTTAGTTGAGCCTACTTCCGGTAATACAGGAATTGCTCTAGCAATGGTAGCAGCAGCGCGTGGCTACCGTTTGATTTTGACCATGCCTGAGACTATGAGCCAAGAACGACGCGCTATGCTCAGGGCTTATGGTGCTTCTTTGGAGTTGACACCAGGCGCTGAGGGAATGCGGGGAGCAATTCGCAAAGCTGAAGAAATTGTGGCTAAAACTCCTAATGCTTTTATGCTGCAACAGTTCCGTAACCCTGCGAATCCCAAAGTTCACCAGGAAACCACCGCTGAAGAAATTTGGACAGATACAGACGGGGAAGTAGATATCGTCATTGCTGGGGTAGGTACTGGTGGGACGATTACTGGGATTGCCGAAGTACTTAAGCAACGCAAAGCGACTTTTAAAGCGATCGCAGTTGAACCCAGCAACAGTCCAGTCCTCTCTGGTGGTGAAGCCGGGCCACATAAAATTCAAGGTATTGGGGCCGGATTTATCCCAGATGTTCTCCGCCTAGAATTAGTTGATGAAGTAATTCGAGTCAGCGATGAACAAGCGATCGCTTATGGGCGACGTTTGGCAAAAGAAGAAGGCTTATTGTCTGGAATATCCTCTGGTGCAGCTTTGTGTGCCGCAATTCAAGTCGGTAAACGTCCAGAAAATGCCGGACGTTTAATCGTGATGATTCAGCCTTCCTTTGGCGAACGTTATCTCAGCACACCCATGTTTCAAGATTTGTCTTTAGAAACTGCTGGCGCGCGTTAAGCAAATAGGGGGACAAGAGAGCAACGAATCATCTCTGTCCTTCTCATTTGGCTCTTACATAAATTAATACAACTTACTTTTTGAGTTACCTTTTGAGGTGCGATCGCAGCCCATATTACGTTATTAGTGCTTCTAACTCTTTGACACTCCCACAGATGCGTAAATATTGCTACGCTCATTTCCCCTAAAAAGCCGTGGGATGCTTGTGCGGAATTTGCCTCTGTCGGGTTGCCCCTATTACAGGTCTTACAGTTCATGCCTACCCAATTATAGATATAGTGCTTCTGGGTTGAGTGCAATACAGACCTAACAAAAACAGCCCTTACCCTGACAAAAAGATTTATTTTATCGAAACTCTTGCTGTCTCGGTGGGTAAAGATTAACATATCTGTGGGCAGAGGCAATATCTCGTTAAATCAACCATAACAATAGTGAAAACCTTGCGCTGTCTATTTTTAATCTTGTTTAGCAGCAGTTAAACTTATCTGCATATAGTGACTTAAGACCATTACCTGCTAGGTTATAAATCAAGCACACACTATACTATAGAAAATTTAGTCAAAATTCTTTACAGCTTTAAAATCAGAGGTATCAATGATTATAACTAATTTTAGTAAACAAAGCAATGAATTTAAGGAACCTAAAGTACTCAAAGCGAAACCACATTGGCAAGGGCAAAATTTGAGCGATACTGCTGTCAAAGGTAAAGATACCAAGATGCGAGATCCTGCACCTGATAGTTTGATTTTGAATAACTTAAATCGTGGTCGAGTTGCTATTTTTATTGATGGCTTAAGCCTCTTCCATACAGCCTTACAACTCGGCATAGAAATTGACTACGTTAAATTGCTTTGTCATTTAACCAGCGGTTCCAGACTATTGCGTGCTTTTTTCTATACTGGGGTTGATATCAGTAATGAAAAGCAACAGGGTTTTCTATTGTGGATGCGTCGTAATGGCTATCGTGTAGTGGCAAAGGAACTGGTTGTACCAGCAGAGAATTTCAAAAAATCAAATCTGAATGTAGAAATTGCTGTAGACATGATAACTTTAGCTCCTTACTATGACACAGCTGTTTTAGTCAGTGGCGATGGAGATTTAGCTTATGCGGTGAACGCTGTCAGCAGAATGGGGGTTCGGGTAGAAGTAGTTAGTCTGCAAACAACGACTAGTGAAAGTTTGATTGATGTTGCTGACTGCTTCATTGACCTCGATAGTATTAAAACACACATTCAAAAAGATTCTAATCTTGGCTATAGTTATCGCACAGCGTCAAATTCAAACCTTTAATTAAAAAGAGGCGGAGAGTGGGAGACACAGGGACGCGGTTAAAGATATCTCTGTCTCTCCGTGTCTTCGCTCTGCCCATTTTGCTCGACCCTATATTCAGATGGATATTTTAATAGTTGAAGATGAACCAGAAATTGCTCGTTTAATCGAACTCTCTTTAGAAAAAGAAGGATTTTTTTGTCGTACTAGCCGCGATGGTATGAATGCTTTGCGGATGTTTCAAGAGCAACCACCGGATTTAATTATTTTAGATTTAATGATTCCTGGTTTGGATGGGTTGGAAGTTTGTGCCCGAATTCGCCAGAAACCAGGTGCAAAAGATCCTTATATTCTAATGCTGACTGCTAAGGGTGAAGAAATCGATCGCGTCATTGGTTTGTCTACTGGTGCTGATGATTATATGGTCAAACCCTTTAGCCCCAGAGAGTTGGTAGCTAGGGTGCGGGCACTATTACGGCGTAGCCTTCGCCAAGGGGGACAACATCAAGTCAATCGTACCCAACACTTTATTGTTGATGTAGACCAGCGCACTGCCAGTCGCCAGATGAATTCTCAAGAAGTTGAAATTTTGGACTTAACTACCCTAGAATTTAACTTGCTAACCACCTTTGTCAGTAATCCTGGTCGAGTTTGGAATCGCACTCAACTAATTGATAAACTTTGGGGAGATAATTTTTTTGGCGATGAACGAGTGGTAGATACTCATGTAGCTCGGTTGCGAAAAAAGATTGAACCCGATCCGGCAAATCCGACTTTTATTAAAACTGTTGTTGGGGTGGGCTATAAATTTGAAGATCCTTTGGTAGCGTAAATGTTATGAAGATGGGGCTGAGAGGGCGCCTATTTTTCTCCCACTTAGTAGTAATGATTGTGGGGGTAGCTAGTCTGGTGAGCATTAGCAAAATTTCTTCCCCCCGCTTATTTGTCTTACATTTGGAAGGATTAGAAAATCAGGGGTTCGACTTAATCGATGTCCGTGCTGAATTGGTTACAGGATTTGAACTTGCTTGGCAGCGCAGCACTCTTTGGTCAGTCTTAGTCGGTACTACCGCCGCTGGAGGATTGAGTTACTGGGTTTCCAGACGGATTATGCAGCGATTGACCGAGATGGAACAAATCACCCAAAAATTTGCTGCTGGTCAAATGGATGCACGACTACCTGTATCTGATATTCCAGAACTTAGTGGATTGAGCAGTAGTTTCAACCGAATGGCTGCCAGTTTAGAAGGCGTAGAAGCGCGGCGGCGAGAAGTAATTGGAGATATGACCCATGAATTACGAACACCATTAACTGTGGTGCGCGGTTACTTGGAGGAACTGGCTGATGGAGAAATTGAAGCGTCTCCTGAAATCTATCGGCGTTTAGCGAAAGAAACTCGGCGCTTAGAGCGGTTGGTGAACGATTTACAAGAATTATCTAAGGCAGAAGCTGGTTATCTACCAATTAATATCCAACGGGTAAATTTGCGTCCGTTGTTAGAGTCATTAGTGGAGAAATTTACCGACCAATTATTAGAAGATGGGCCAGTTATGCTCTTGCAATGTCCATCTATGCTACCTCCTGTATTGGCAGATATTGACCGTACAGAACAGGTATTGGTTAATCTACTAGGTAATGCAGTCCGTTATACAAACGAAGGTTCAATTACCATTACTGTTGGGATTGACGCATCTCAACTCTGGATTGCGGTTAGTGATACAGGCATTGGTATCGCTCCAGAAAACTTGCCTCATGTGTTTGAGCGCTTCTGGCGAGCTGACCAATCGCGCGATCGCCATTCGGGAGGTACTGGTATTGGTTTAACTATTTCCCGCCGTTTGATTGAATTACAAGGCGGTCAAATTCAGGTAGAAAGCAAATTGGGAGTTGGTAGTACGTTTCGGTTTTTTCTGCCTTTGGCTTGAGACAAAACCTTGAGTTCCGAGGGATTGACACAAGGTAGTCATGGCTGTGTCATACCCAATTGCTAATTTGAAAGTATCCAAAATTCTAGCTTATTGATGAATGCCAGGATTTTAGAAATGCATAGAGTGTAACATTATGTCTACTTTTATTTTGGCTGCTTTTTTGGTTAGTTTACTCAGTGCTTCGGGTTATGCTGCGATCGCCTACCTGTTCCCTCAAAATCGTTCCCAAGACTAAATAATTCGTAATTCGTAATTCGTAATTCGTAATTGAATTCTTAACTACAAAATACGAATTAGTAATTAGTTAATCTCCTTTCGCAATAATTCTGGAATTTGAGAAGGGCGTTCTGCTACTGTCACTTCTGCTTCTTTTAAAGCAGCTAATTTACTTTGAGCTGTGCCAAAGTTAGGATCGCGTCCGATAACTGTTGCTAAAGTCCCGGTTTGACGCCAACTTTTTCCTGGTGGTGCTTGTCTACCTGCAATGTAGGCAATTACTGGTTTATCAATTGCCTCAGCAATGTATCGCGCTGCTGCTTCTTCACTACCACCACCAGGTTGACCGACTAAAACGATCGCTTGTGTGGTTTCATCTTCATCAAGAATTTGCAGCCATTGCAAAAATGAGGAACCGACGATCGCATCACTACCAATACTGACGCTAATCGACTGCCCTAAACCTGCTTTTGTTAATTCGTAGGCAATTTCGTAGGTGAGGGTGCTGCTACGACTAACGATCCCCACTGTTCCAGGGGTATAAAATTCGCTGGGTTGAGTTCCTAAGAGAATCTTTCCCGGTACGATGATCCCCGGACTATTTGGCCCGATTACCAAAGTTTCACAAGCTTCGGCTTTGCGTAGTAATTGCACCATATCCAAAGGCGGCACGCCAGCAGTAATAATAATAATCTGGCGAATCTTAGATGCGATCGCTTCTAATGCTGCATCTAATACGTCGTAAGGATCTACACAAATAATTGTCGTGTCAATCGCCCCAAATTGTTCTATTACCTCCTCTACTAAATCAAATACTGGCAGTCCATACAATTCCTGTCCGCCGCATCCAGGATTAACACCAGCTACCAAATTTGTGCCATAAGCTTTCATTTGAGCAACATGAGTGCTTGATATAAATTCACAAAAGCCTTGAATTAAGACTTTACTTTCTGGTGTTAGGTTCATAAAAAATTACCGTAAATTTGGCAACCCAGTGCCTTAAAGCACTGGGCATAGAAACAACACATTTATAGTGTCGTATTGATTCAATTTTTACTGAAATTTCCAAAATTAGTCTGGAGGCTGAGTGTTCCAAAAGTCAGAAAACGCGCCTCTAGATAGGAATATTCAGTTTGAATGTACTATATAATTTAGTTCCAGAAAGCAAAGCTGTACTTGATTTGAGTATCAAATTTAACAATTTATACCCGACGGTAAAAACTAATAATTTTTGATTTTTGAATTGGAACAAAATGACATTCACTATCTTTTATTAGCCGTTGGTTTAGCAAGGAGAACTGCTGCTGCCACAGCCTCATCTAAATTTTCTACCACGACGAGCGCATCGGTGTGGGTTTTTAGTGTCGTCAAATATTTTCTCGCAGTGTTAAATTCGGAACCCGCAAGACGGACAACTAAAGATGGAAAATTAAGCTGTCGCCGAACCTTACTACCATTAGAACGTACAACCTGTGATTGAAGTTCGCTGTTGTCTTGCTGCACAACTCTAGCTATAACTTCAGCCACTTCCTCAGTTTGCGGAATACTACCCAGAAAGTTAATTAGTATTACTTGAATGCTTTTATCAGCCTCCAGCATTTTCAAACCTGTTTCTAGGCGATCGCGGAAGGTAGTTGGTGTAGTATCTGTAAGGAAAGCATGACGTAGATTCAAACAAACACCTGGATTGCCACCAGCATTGGCAACTAAATCTAAAGTTGCCATCACTGAACCAGTACCATTACCTAAAATACCGATTTTTCCATGCATTTGCACACCATCCCAGTCACCCAAAATACCGTTAATTTCACTAGTGGTATGACGACTGATAATTTTTGCTGCCATCTCGGCGAGATCGGGATGACGCTTGATCGCCCGTTCGTTGACCCTGACTTTACCATTAAGGGCCATAACTTGACTAGTAGTACTGACTGCCAAGGGATTAATTTCGACTAAATCCAGGTCTTTTTGGACAAATAAGTGGTACATCTTCTCCACAACGCTGCTTACCGACTGCATCAGCGTTCCTTGCAAACCCATTTTCAAAGCCAATCGTCGAGCATAAAATGGCGAAAATTCCTGCTCCACGACAACGTAGTGCATTCTTTCCCCAGCAGATTCCCAATCAATGTCTGCTTCTTTGCAACCTAAAAGTACCGGTCGGCAGGCAGCAGTATCTAAAACTACTGCTAGATAAAATTCTTGGTTGGCGTCGTATTTAGATTCTGCCAGCACAACTTCCGGCAATTCACCCCATATTGGTAAACTAAAGATATTTTGAGCTGCTGCGATCGCATCAATAGTCGTTTGGGCAAACCTGACTCCACCAGCTTTTGCCCGTTCCGCCCCGTGGACTTGAGATTTCAGTACAATTGGAAAGCGAATTTTTAACCTTTTCAAATCTGTAGGATGGTCAATTCGTTGGGAAGGCAATACCGGAATGCCTATCTTCGCAAACCATTCTTTAACTTGGTACTCTAATAAATCCATTGATACACCTTGTATTGACACTTTCCAAGATTTTGGTTATTCCTGTCTTGATATTTTGCAGCTATAAAAACTTATTTTTCACGGATCAATTTTATCGAATTGAGCAAATGAAGCATATTAATTTTGATAGTCAACTTGTTTGTGCCAGAGCCACAACACATAATTAATCTCCTCAGCAAGTTTCCCAGCATAGAAGATAACTAGCTTTTTTGTCAAAACACTCTGACATAGCATCGTTTTCTTAACCTTTAGATAATTTGGTAAAAATTGCTCTGCAACTAGAATTTCGCAAAGCAGTAGCTTTTGTGAATTTAATTATCGCAAAGTAATGCAGTGAAAATACTCAAACCTTCTATTATTCCCATTTTTTATTTGTAATTTATATCTGAAGACAGATTATTTAATTTTGCATCTAGCGCTGTAAAAATGTATTGTTACGAACAATATTTACTTTTTTAATTTTTGGTGAAAAGTCAGAATTTGTGTTAGAAAGTTGGTCGTTCAGATTCTCAGGCTGTGGTTGGTTAAATTGTGCATTTGCATTCAACAAACCTAAAAAGTTCATTTCATCCCCTTAAAGATAATCAAAACAATATAGAAGTTCAGCGGGAAAGCTGTATGAAAGTAGCAGTCCAGCAAGAAGATTTACAGCTTTTAGCCAAAACTTTGCAAGAACAATTACTTGTAGAAGTCTCAACGGCTGAAGTCTTCGAGGTTAAGTGCGTCGTCAATAAAGGCGAGCTAATGATTTTAACGCAACATGCGTCAGATGTAATCGTTGACGCTCAACTAATTTTTGCAGTCATTGAGGAGGTACTTCAGTCTCTAGCACCCCAGAAAGAACAGCGGGTGCAATGTTTCCTCAGAGTTTTTGGCGAACAACTCCCTTATACTAAATGTTTCTTGGCATTGAAGCCGACGGGGGGATGGGTAACAGGGGGAGATGAGGAAGTACGAGGAGATGAGGAAGTAATATCCCCCTCATCATCTCTGACATATTCTCCATTAATCAATGAGAGCGAAGAAGAAAAAGAAGAAGAACTCTTTGACCCGTTTGCAGATGTGCCGAATTTGTCGGCTTCAAAGCCAGGATTCCAGGTCAAACCTATCCTACTGGGTGCGGCATTGCTGGGAATTATAGTTTTAGGCGGTGGTGCTTACTTATTGACTCGCCCTTGCGTGATGTCTGAGTGTAAGGAAATACAAAACGCCAAGCAATTAAAAACAAAATCTCCGCAACTCATGCGCCGCGCTAAGTCTGAAAAAGAATTAGTAGCTGTACAACAGCAACTTGCAGCAGCCAGCACAGACTTGAATGTAATTCCTAGTTGGTCGCCTCGTTACCAGCTGTCACAGGAACTAAAAGCAAGTTTGTCTGGACGAGCAGAAAAAATCAATCAGGTGGTCAAAGCTTTGCAGACAGCATCTTTGGCGACACAAAAAGTTCAAAATCCAGCATCTAGCTTAGAAGAATTACAAACTAGGCAACACTTATGGCGACAGGCTATAGCGCCACTAGAAAGTATAAGTTCCAGTAGTGAACTCTATGGGCTGGTGCAGGGTAAATTACTGAATTATCGTGTCCGTTTGCACGCTGTAAATCAACAGATATTTATTGAGGAAAAATGGCTGAAAAAACTAACGGCGGCAAAAGTTGTAGCCGTTGCAGCCGAGAAGCGGGAAGCTGCCGCTAAATCCTTGAATGACTGGCAAAAGGCGCAGTCTACTTGGCTGGTGGTAATTAATGCCTTGAATACCATTCCCCGAAATAGCGTTGGATACCAAGAAGCCCAAAAGCTGTTGGTAGATTATAAACCTAAGTTAGTATTAGTACGCGATCGCGCTACTAAAGAACAATTAGCTGTTAAAACCTACCAACAGGCCCTTAGCACTGCCAAGCAAGCCAAAGTTTATGAACAACAAAAACAATGGCAAGCAGCGGCGATATATTGGGAGCAGGCTTTGCAAACTGCTAAAAAAGTTCCCCAAGATAGCTTGTACTACACTCAGGCTCAGTCTCTCATCGAACCCTATTCAGCTACGCTCAAACAAGCACAAGAAAAACTACAAGTTGTTAGTAGTTTGCAACAAACCCGTACTGACTTAGATAAGACCTGTATTAATGGAATTCGGATTTGCACCTTTAGCATAGACAATGCAGAAATTATTGTCCGACTAACCCCTGAATATGACCAAATAAGGCAAAATAACTTGGCTAGTCCTTATTCTAAGAATTCGGATACTGCTGTTGATGTTACCAATCATTTGCAAATCTTACGCGAAGCCTTAGCCGTAATTGGTGAAAATGCCAATCTATCCCTTTTTCTTTATGATTCCCAAGGTCAGGTAATTTATACGCGGACTTTAGGCGGGTAAGTAGCATCCCCAGTGAAGTATAAAGGATGAATTGTACATTAACTAATTATTTGTCAATTTAACAAAATATTGTCACAGCATTTCAAATACCTAAAACCCTGACATAGTAAGGATTATGTCAGGGTTTTTCCTATTTAAGGAAAATAGCGATCGCATCAGTGGGTGAAGATAACAGATTTTAGACAATAACTTCACAATAAAGCCAAGCAGCTGGTCAACAATTGGGTGATATTCCCATTGGTACTGAAAACTTGCAGATTTTAAAGCGGGCGATGGGACTCGAACCCACGACGTTCACCATGGGAAGGTGACATTCTACCACTGAATTACACCCGCAGATTGCTAACATAAACTTAGTACTCAAATAAAATATACCATTATTTGCAGCTGTTTTCAATTGCCTAGAACATACACTACTCTGGCAAATACTGATGCATGAGTCATGCGGCTGTTCAGATCGGAAAATCTTTTTCGCTAGCTGATGACGGCACTTACTACCATATTTAACTAAAGAACAATGTCCTCGCCTCGCTCCGTGAAGCGAACCTCTTTAATATTCCATTGAGCATTACTCGTTAAAGTTTTGCGGAGACTGCCAAACAGAGCAAACTGTTCACAACTAGAAAGAGAAGTTATTTGCCGCTTTGACTCAGGAGATATGCGTAAATCAACTGTAGCAATGCCATTTTTAATGTTGACACGATACCCAGACAAGCTAAAGTCGCTTGTATCTCGTTTTTCTAAGATTTTACTCACGACATTTGTCACTGGTTCCTCAGCTGGTACTGAAATCTTTTCTGGAATGAGTTTTTGACACTGGGTATCACTTGTGTATAGTGTTACGGTAGTTGTTTTGGCAGTTGCAACCTTAGAAGTTGGTGAGGAAGGCGTATTTTCTTTAGAAGATTCTTGATTAGGAGATTTTTCTCTCAACTGAGCTACGCTAGGAATTTGGCTGGGAGACTGAGAAGGTAGGCTATTCGTTGGTGCTGGTGCTGTGGTAGGGTATGACGTTGCGCTGTCAATATTACCTGCGGTAGGGTTAGAACTACAACTACCGAGGCTCACAACCATTGTCACAAAAATAGGGGGTAAAAAATATCTCTTGATTGTGTTCATAGATTTTGCTTATAAATAATGTTGTTGTTATCGATTTCAGTGTCCTGGTATCAATTCCGCATAAATTTGTGAATATTGAGCCAGTCTATAAAGTGTCAACCCAAAATATTTTAAAGTCAATTTTTATACTAAATACCAAAATTGCAACATTTGCTATTCAAGGAGTCATGTCTGAGAAAAAGCCACTTTGTGTCTACGTTAATCCCAAAAAGCTTGACTAAAACAATTAGAGATACAATAAACCAGAGAATTACTGCAACCAGTAGCACTGCATCTGCGCTTGCTGCTTGTGCTAAATAAATTTGGCAAGAGTAAAATCAACTCCTTGCAGAGTAAGGGGAAGTCATACTGCCTTAGAAAAACTTGTGCTTTGAGATTACTGATTAAAAGCAAATTACTAGTTTTCACTACTTTTTTGCTTCGTCAATTGTTGCACTAATAATTGCACTCCCAAAGCCAACAAACCAATTGCCACTATAGCAAAAATCCCGCTACCTAAAGCAACTACACCAACAACCAGAGTGCGGACAGCAGAAGAAATCTTCACCACCAATGGATTGATTGAATGGATCGGTTTACTAGCAAAATTTGTCGCGATCGCAATCATCAGCGAATACGCTGCAAATCCCATTCCTCCAGAAATCACTGCCCCAGTAAAACAGCGTAATGGACTAGCTGTCACCTGTTCTTTAGCATCTGTTTGCGGCGTTAGATTTTGGTCATTCATAATATTTAGATTTTAGATGTTAGATTTTGGATTGGAGCATTAGGAATAATTATTGTCATTTAAATTGCATCTTTGCGTTTTTTTGGAGATTTGAAATATGCCACTTAAAAGCTCATTTATCAGCTTATTGCCCATACTCCATTAACAATAAAGATTTATTTAAACTGAAGATGCCACCTGAATACCATGTGTAATTGTCCGAGTCACAAACAATTCTAAGTCTTCATCAAGAATTGCTTCCCTGACTTGCAGTTTCACTTGCTCTGCCTGCTGCTGAGACTCAACAAGAGCAAAAACTGTTGGCCCAGAACCAGACATCATTGTTCCTAAAACGCCTTCCTGATTAGCAAATACTTCTCGCAACTGTAAAACTTGGGGATAGGCTGGCAATACCACGCGCTCTAAATCATTGTGCAGTTTTTGGGCAATTTCTCTTGTATTTTTATCCAGGATCGCTTTTACTATTTTTCCTGAATGAACTGCATTAGCACGTGCTGCCAAGTTGTCGCTATCTCTAATATAAGAATGACCAAACTGCTGTCGATAGGTTTTGTATGCCCAAGGTGTAGAAACTTCCAGACTGCGGTATTTCGCCAATACTATATGTAGGTTATCTAAACTCGGCAGGGGAGAAAGTTGCTCACCCCTACCTGTTGCGATCGCAGTTCCACCCGCCACACAGAACGGTACATCTGAACCGAGTCTACCTCCCAACTCCTCTAATTCTGACTGAGTTAGCCCCAACTTCCACAGTAAATCTATTCCCACCAACACAGCTGCTGCATTCGTCGAACCCCCAGCCAATCCAGCAGCTACAGGAATCTGCTTGTTGACGGTAATCTCCACACCCCCATATCTAGCAAAGGCTTCGGGAAATTGCCTCACCATTAATTCTGCTGCCCGGTATGCCAGATTACTTTTATCTGTCGGTACTTGTGGGTGGTTGCAGTGAACACGGATGTTGTCAGTGCTGATAGAATGCACATGAATTTGGTCTGCAAGCCCGATGCTTTGAAGTATCATAGCTAACTCGTGATAGCCATCGGGGCGATCGCCAATGATTTCCAGATACAAGTTGATTTTAGCAGGGGCAATTAGGCTGTAGGAACGCATTTTCTGGAAGTGGGCGAATGGGGAAGGTGGGGCCCCCTCTGGGGATAAGGGGTAATGGGGAATGAAGAAGGAGGAATGGGAAAAATATGCTTTATTTCCTACTCCCTAATTTCTACTCCCAATTCATTTGCTAAAATTACCCATTGCTGAACGCTGATGTCTTCGGCTCTAGCTTGGGGATTTATTTTTAATTGTTCCAGTAAGTGGCTCAAGCGATCGCGTTCTATAACAGATTGCAAATTATTTCGTAACATTTTGCGCTTGGCACCAAACCCCAATTTTAAGAAATTCTCTAATTGTCGGGGGTTAAACGCTGGTATTTCTATTTTTCGAGGGCGCAATCGCACCACTGCTGAATCGACTTTTGGCGGTGGATGGAATGCAGCGGCTGGGACTGTGCAGATTAACTCACACTCAGCCAAATACTGTACCCGCACACTCAAAGCCCCAAAAGCTTTTGAACCTGATTTAGCATATAACCTTTCTGCGACTTCTTTTTGTACCAGCAACACTATTGAGTCAAATGGTTCAGGATTGGGGTTAGCGATCGTACCCAGTAGTTTCTCAATGATTGGCCCTGTAATATTATAGGGAATATTGGCTACTACCTTATTTGGCTGTTGGAAATTGGGAAAGGCTGCCAGATAAGATGGTAAATCTAGAGTAAGAAAATCGCCTTGCAGCAGTAAAAAATTTTCATTCTTACCAAGTTGCTTTGACAACAGTTGGCATAAGTCGCGGTCTATTTCAACTGCAACCAGAGATTGCACTAAGGGTAATAAACGACGAGTCAGAATGCCGGTTCCAGGCCCAATTTCCAGGACGCGATCGCCTTCTGTACACTCAGCTGCTTTAATTATTGCGTCGAGCGCCTTTTCACTTTTGAGCCAATGTTGAGCAAAGACCTTACGCGGTCGGATCATCTGTATTTATTGCCTAGTCTAGTTTTTAGCTTTTTCTCAAAAATTCATTATAAATTTTGAAGCCCCTCTACAGCGCTAGACTCACTGTAACTCCTATCTTCTCCTCCAAACGCTCCACGAACGTAGTGATAGCGATCGCGTAGATGCCAATATCAGCTTCACCTGTAAGATGGGAGTCTTAAATCACAAGCTCCGCAACAATTATGCTCTTAATATTATGTATATGGTTAGTTCAGGCGTAAGAATTCCGGATAAATCCCTCCAGCAAGACTATTCCTGCCTTTTTCGATAATCACTCAACGTGAATTATTCACCCAGTCAGGTTTAGCCACTTTGTTTTTGCCCCCTCCCATTGCTTAAGGCATTCACTTGAAAGTAATGCCACTCAGGCGATTTGCCCTTTTAGGAAAAATAATAAATTTACCCCTTGACAAACTAGGGGATGACTAGTTACTCTAGTTAAGTCGGGAAGCAAAAAACGCAAACGACCGCTGAACCTAAAAAATATAATACTTTGAAAGCTTAAGAAAAAACCAATCCTCGTCAAAAGATTTTGCTTTTGGGATTTCCCAAAAATATAATCAAAATTAGTAACTAGGATTCTGGAAAATATTTTTTTCAGAGCCACAAACTCGAAACACAACAAAACGGAGAGTTTGATCCTGGCTCAGGATGAACGCTGGCGGTATGCTTAACAC
>NZ_CAWUDN010000078.1:0-37133 GCF_963920915.1 Nostoc sp. PCC 9305 | reverse complement strand
TGGGGGGATCAAAAGGCTGTGGTGCAACTCTAGAAGACTTGTGTGTACACCGTAGATTAAAGGGGAGAGAGCAGGACATAAGCCGGGTTCTGTTCTCTTGCGAGGGCAGTTATCTATCTGGGACGTTTGTTACCAAACGCCTCAAGCGGCTCTCATTGAGCGGAACTGGTAAAAGACCAACCGTAATTCCTATCGCCTTGCTCCCAACCGGGGTTTACCGAGCCAGCACCTCTCGATACTGCTGGTGCGCTCTTACCGCACCTTTGCACCCTTACCAAAATTAGTTAGGAGTTATGAGTTATGAGTTAAAAGTTAATAATTCCTAACTCCTAACTTCTAACTCCTAACTGTTTTGGCGGTATCTTTCTGTGGCACTATCCTCACGATCGCTCGCACTGGACGTTATCCAGCAAGTTTGGTCTTTCGGGAGTCCGGACTTTCCTCAAACCAGTAACTATGACTGATCTGCAACCGCCTGCGCCTACTCTCTCCTTAGATCCAGTGTAATCTTGGATGGCATAGTGTGTCTGGTTGCTATTGCTTTTTTTTATTCCAAGGTAGAGCGTAAGTCCAAGGTAGTTTTCTGACTGTGAAAGGACAATTGATAATACTAATGGGAGGAAAATCACGACCTGGGGCTAGACCTAAACGCACCTCAGATATCCGTAGCACCAGTTGCAGGGAAAAGTCTAACTCCTTTTTTCTACTAATAAAGTCGTTATACAACTTTTTTTGCCCTTTTTGTAGCCCATTGATATCAATTAGTGGTTTTTTTGCTGAATAGGTTCCAGCTACTTGATCGCGCTCGAAAACATCTTCTGCTGTCACTGTTTCAGAAAGTGTTTTCTTGGGAGCAATCAGGCTAGGACTTTGGGGTACTGCTAAATCGCGGGTTAAGTCTGGTGATTTCCGAATTACGCGGCGCGATTGCTTACTATGTTCAACAACTAAAGAACTATTATCCCAGTCAACGTATACGGCAACATTATCCGATTTATTTTCAATGCTAATTCCTAAATCTTTCAAATCGTCAATTGGGTATGAGGGTTTGAGTTTAAAGGAAATTCCAATTTTATCGTCGAGATTGTGTTCTTTGAGTTGCTCGTCAACGGTTCCTTTTTTAAACTCAAATTTCACTTGGTCATCGATAGATTCAATCATGCGGTTGAAAACGTATGAAACACCGATAATATAAATCGTCAAAACTACTAAATTCTGGTCGCTACTCCTCATAACTCAAAAATCTTAACTCCCGGTGCTAATGAATATATATTTTAATCATCGCTAATTTACAATTTTAATTGCGCTTGATTACTACAGAATTTTGTAGCCAGCCTCTTCGCCAAAAAAAGAATAGCAAACTAAATGCGATCGCTAACATCACTGCCCAGCAAAGTGGATAACCCCAATACGAATTCAACTCAGGCATATTATATGGTGATTTCTCAGTATTGAAATTCATACCATATATTCCGGCCACAAAAGTCAGGGGAATAAAAATTGTTGAAACTATCGTTAGTACCTTCATGATTTCATTCATTTTATTACTGACTGCCGAAAGGTACACATCCATTAATCCAGATGATAGTTCTCGGTAAGTTTCTACCATATCCATCACTTGCACTGTATGGTCATAACAATCTCGCAGGTAGATTCGCACTTCTTCAGAAATCAAATCGGGAGCATCTCGAATTAAGGAATTAATTGCATCCCTTTGGGGCCAGATAGCACGACGTAGTTGTAGTAATTCTCGTCTAATTTGATAAATATTTTGCAGTGTTTGGGGAGTAGGTTTAACTATTACTTCCTCCTCTAACTCTTCGATTCGCTCGCCATAAAGCTCCAATACTGGGAAAAAGCCATCAATAATTGCATCTAATAGAGCATAAGCCAAATAATCCGCTCCCTGTTTACGGATGATACCTTTATTTTTTTCAATTCGCGATCGCACCGCTTCAAAGCAATCATGTTCTGGTTCCTCTTGTACTGTCAGCAGATAATTTTTTCCTAATATCAAACTCACTTGCTCGCTATAAAAACCACATGTTCTTTCCTTTGGCACTACCATCCGGGCAATGAAAAGTAATTGATCTTCATAATCTTCTGTTTTGGGACGTTCCGGTACATTGACTACATCTTCTAAAACTAGAGGATGTAACTTAAAAATGTTACCCAATCGTTGTAATATATCTTGACTGCCTAAACCTTGTACGTCTACCCAAGAAACCGATTCCGCTTCTAGATAAGAGACACACTCCTCTGGAGTTTCTATTTGTTCGCGGATGAAATTGGTTTGGTTATAGTCAATCAAAAAAATTATTGGTGGTGGAGCATCTGCATCAATAAAAATGGTTCCAGGTATAGTCCCTGGTTGATGATGGAACTCGTCTTCATACAGCTTGGTGAGTATTTTAGGAAGGCGACGTATTTTTCGTGCCATGCAATATTACCTAATAGTCATTTGTCATTGGTCATTTGTCATTAGTAAATAACAAAGGACATAAGGATAACTTACACGTTATTTTACAAAAATTAATATAAAGACGTTAATTTCTAAATTAGGCAATTATTTAGGTTGCTAATTTGGTCATCACCCAGATTTAATCTGACGAATTACGAATTGGTATAACATATTGCATCTGAATCAGCAATGCTACAAAAAAACAGTTTGCCTTGGCAAGACAAACTGTTTAAAAAATATTTATCTGGGTCAGCAGAAGTTAGAACATGCCCATGCCGCCCATGCCTCCCATGCCGCCCATGCCACCCATACCGCCCATGCCGCCCATATCAGGAGCAGGAGCAGCGGATTTCTTCTCTGGCTTTTCAACAACGATCGCTTCGGTGGTTAAGACCAAACCAGCAATGGAACCAGCGTTTTGCAAAGCTGAACGCACGACTTTGGCAGGGTCGATAATACCAGCAGCAATCAAGTCTTCAAATTCGCCAGTAGCAGCGTTGTACCCAATGTTGAAGTCGCTATCCCGAACTTTCGAGACAATTACAGAACCTTCCGCACCAGCGTTGTCTGCTATTTGGCGCAAGGGGGCTTCTAGCGCTCGTTCGACAATATCAGCCCCAATTCTTTCTTCGTCATTTTGTAAGGTCTTTTTAATCGCTTCTACCGCCTTAGCTAAGTGAATCAAGGTTGTCCCACCACCAGGAACAATACCTTCTTCCACAGCAGCTTTAGTAGCGTTGAGCGCGTCTTCAATCCGCAGTTTCCGGTCTTTGAGCTCGGTTTCCGTTGCCGCACCCACTTTAATCACTGCCACGCCGCCAGCGAGCTTGGCGATGCGTTCTTGCAGTTTTTCTTGATCGTATTCAGAATCAGTTTCTTCCAACTGTCTGCGAATTTGACCAATCCGCTTTTGTACTTCTGGCTTGGTGACACTACCAGCGACAATTGTGGTGCTTTCTTTGTCAATGGTGATTTTGCGGGCAGTTCCCAGCGCTTCTAAAGCAGCAGTATCCAAGCTTAAGCCGATTTCTTCCGAAATCAACTGTCCATCGGTGAGAATAGCAATATCTTCTAACAAAGCTTTGCGGCGATCGCCAAACCCAGGTGCTTTAATGGCAGCGACAGCCAGTACACCCCGCGCTTTGTTCACCACCAGAGTTGCCAAAGCATCACCTTCGACATCTTCAGCAATAATTAGCAAAGGCTGACCAGAACGGGCGACTTTTTCCAAAATCGGTACTAAATCTTGGATGCTGCTGATTTTTTTATCTGTCACCAAGATGCGGGCGTTTTCAAATTCGACGATTTGCCGTTCGTTGTTGGTGACGAAGTAGGGTGAAATGTAACCCCTGTCAATCTGCATCCCCTCAACTACTTCTAGTTCGGTGGTGAGAGATTTAGATTCTTCAACGGTAATTACACCATCTTTGGTGACTTTTTCCATTGCTTGAGCTAACATTTGGCCAACTTCTTCATCGTTACCAGCAGAAACAGTGGCAACTTGAGCGATCGCACTTCCTTCTACTGGCTTGGCTATTTTGGCAATTTCTAGTACCAGTGCCTCAATAGTTTTGTCGATCCCGCGTCTCAAGCTAACAGGGTTACTACCCGCCGCCACGTTCTTCAAACCTTCTCGAATTAAGGCTTGTGCTAAAACTGTGGCGGTGGTTGTACCATCTCCAGCGACATCTTTAGTTTTTGAGGCCACTTCCTGGATGAGTCTTGCACCAGTATTTTCCAAAGGATCTTCTAATTCAATTTCCTTGGCAACAGTGATACCATCGTTGACAATTTGAGGTGCGCCAAATTTTTTCTCTAAAAGGACATTGCGACCTTTAGGCCCCAAGGTGATTTTTACAGCATCGGCAAGGGCGTTAACACCCCTTTCTAGAGCTCTCCGAGATTCCTCGTCAAATGCAATAATTTTCGCCATGTTTCATTTCTCCAGCGCTTCCATTAGACAATTTAGCACTCACAGCGCCAGAGTGCTAATCTCTCCCACCGCTCAAGTTACAAATGGAAATAAAAAAATTGATTAATATACAGGTGATGCTCATATTAGATACTGGCAGTAATGCTTGAATTGGGAGATGAATCTAGAGAACTCCCTTAAATCCCTTGGTATTGCCGACCCTGGCGGCACCGGCTGGTTGGCAGTAGTATTTACGTTCCTTTTAGCTTGGGTTGTAACTTGGCGTTTAATTCCGACAGTACGCAAATTCGCCTTGCGGGTAGGTTGGGCTGACCAACCCAACGCCCGGCGACTCAACCGAGAACCTTTACCCAATGCCGGGGGGCTGGCTATCTACGCGGGCGTGATTGCCGCGCTGGTATTAGCTAGCCTTTTACGACCGATCGAACTCCAAAACGTATTGGCTCAGGTGCTCACTATTCTGTTGGGGGGTTCGATATTAGTCCTTGTGGGCTTTATTGACGATCAGTTTGGCTTACCGCCCTCTGTGCGATTGTGGGCGCAAATTGTCACGGCACTGTTACTGGTAGCTAATGGTATCAGTGTCAAAGTCCTGTTTGGCACTCCCATCGACTCACTTCTGTCCATGTTGCTAACAGTACTATGGGTAGTAGGGATTACCAACGCCATCAACTTGATGGATGGTATGGATGGCTTGGCAGGAGGAATCAGCTTTATTACCGCCATGAGTTTGTTGGGCGTTGCAGCTCAATTTAACAATCGTGCCGCGGCAATCTTAGTACTTGCAGCTTTGGGAGGTGCTGCACTAGGATTTTTGCGCCATAATTTCCATCCGTCACGAATTATTATGGGTGATGCCGGAGCATACTTTTTCGGCTATGTCCTGGCAGCAACTAGTATTTTAGGCAAACTGCAACAAAACACAGTTTATGCGCTAATTCCTACGGTTTTATTTCTGTTGTTACCGGTGCTAGACACCACTCAAGTATTTGTGCGGCGGCTACTAGCAGGAAATAACCCTCTGAGTACTCCTGGCAAAGACCACCTGCACCACCGCTTACTTGCTTGGGGACTCTCCCAGCGCAATGCTGCGTTTACGCTTTGGTCAATTACCTTAGTTTTCAACTTGCTGGCGATGAGAATACAAGGTATGAGTTTGGCTGTGATGCTGACAACCGCCAGTAGCATTATCCTACTTTTGGGCTTTACAGTCTGGCAAAGGATACGCCAACAGCCTTAGTTACTGGTAGGGTGGGCATTGCAGTGCTAGCCCTACTATGTTTATTCTGTCCACAAAAAATTCAAGCTTGAGTTAAATTGTCTTGCAACCAAGCAACTAAATCTCCTTCTATGGAAAAATCCAACAGTGCTTCGGCTAGATTTTCAAGCTGTTCAATAGATAACTGACTGATGCGCTCTGACAATTGTTGACTCAAATTACCAATGCGTCGTCGCAGCAGACGCATAACCACTTCTAGAGTCTGTTTCTGCCTGACTTCATTACGCACTTCCTCAATGATATCATCACGCACTTCCTCATAAATTCTGGTAGTTTTGATATCAAAATCACCGAGTCCAAACATTTTTATCAACTCCTGACGACTGATACGCGGTAGTTTGTAAACTACAATTGTTTCTATTAAATCTAGCACTTTTTGTTGAAGTGCTTTATTGCTCACTTCCGAACGTGTCTTTGTAATCAAACTTTTGACTAATATGGGAGTTTGTTTTTTATTTACAACTACTAATTTGATGATACCAACTCCCAAGGAATATTCAGTTACTTCTCCAAGCTCGTTTAGATATAGCCTCGTTACCAATTGGCTTTCGAGTAAGACTCGATAAGGTTGTATTTGGGTTGGTTCAAGGCTGCGGCGAGGGAATATTACTACTGCTCGCCAATCTGAAGTAGGTGCGTAAAGTCGTAAATACAGAAATATTTCTGAAAATAAACGAGCATAAAATTCATTATCTTTTTGAAATTGAACCTCTACAAAATAAATCGGCTGACGACTAGTGTCAGCAACAGGAAGAAAGACTCCATCAATCCGAAATGCTGTTTGCTTTAATTCTACTGAAGCGAAATTATATGCATTTGCTTCTGATGGTTGCAGATTAATTAATTCAAAAAAAGCACTAGGAAAAGTTTGAAATAAACGATAAAAAATAGAGTCTGTTTTCATAACTAGTCTGTCAAATTTTATTTAATAAATTCGTAGTTGGCGCTAAAGCTAGCTCCAACTACGAAAAATCGCTACCCCTCAATTATTTAGCTCAACTATTTAGGCCATTACCATGCCGCCATCGACGTTAAAGACTTGTCCGGTGATGTAGGTGGCGGCGGGCTCGGCAGCGAGGAAACGCACCATCCCAGCAACTTCTTCAGGTTGACCGAAGCGACCGAGTGGGATGTATTTCAGAATATCTTCGGGGTTGTTGAGATCGCTAGTCATGTCGGTGGCGATGAATCCAGGGGCGACGGCGTTAACGGTGATGCCGCGAGTAGCTAGTTCTTTGGCAACGCTTTTGGTAAAGCCGATTACACCTGCTTTGGCGGCGCTGTAGTTTGACTGACCTGGGTTGCCCATTTGCCCAGCAACAGAGGTAATGTTGATAATCCGCCCCGATCGCTGCTTCAGCATGATTTTACTTACAGCACGTGTGCAAAAGAAAACACCAGTTAAATTAAGGTCTATCACAGCTTGCCAATCTTCTGGCTTCAAACGCAAAAGCAGTGTGTCGCGGGTAATACCTGCGTTGTTGACTAATATATCCACACGCTTAAACTTTTCCATGACGGCGTTAACTAGTGCGTCTACTTGATCGCCTTTAGAAACATCTGCTTGGATAGCGATCGCTTGACCTCCCGCACTTGTAATTTCTGTAACAACTGCCTCAGCAGCAGCACTAGAATTGGCATAATTGACAACTGCGATCGCTCCTTGTGAGGCTAATTCAATTGCGATCGCTCGGCCAATTCCTCGTGAAGCACCTGTGACAATTGCGACTTTATCTTGTAATAGCGTCATTTAATGTTCCTCAATCTTAGAAATACCGCGCTAATTATCTTATGGTGATTTCGGGAACATCTGAATATTGTCTGAATAAAATCTAACTCTTGCGGGGTGACAATCTTGCTGTGATGCTGCAAGTTAGATAGCTAATAGATAAAGTTATACGTGGTATTTAGCTAGATATAGCTATCTTGAATCAAACGCGCAGAAACAAGATCCCGACTTGATAAAGTTGTCGGGGACGCGGGTTGCAATTCTCACAAATCAAATAGGATTACTATATAACTCGAATAAAAAGAATTAACGTTTTACTATAATTAAATATCTATAGTTATTTCTCTGTGAATGGATGAATAACTTAAAGTAATATATTCACCTGGCTGGATAGACTAAAAAGTGTTATAGCTACACCCTTCGTAGATATCACTCTCGTGAACGTCTTGATAATTATTTGGTTGGTCAGGATAGGTTTAAATACATATCTCATGCAGATGCACAACCTCAAAAAAATACGTATTTTATTATAATTATTTAATGTTTTGGGCTGCAAAATCATTCTATATTAACTAATTTAATCTTTTACCAACAAAAACCCATAAACCTATACCTATTTTATTTTCTAAGAATTACTATTGAAACAAACAATTGAAAATCGGTGTGTGTCACATGGCAACTAAAAAGCAATTCAACAGCTTTGAAGAGATGCTGTCTGCTTCTGATGTACCTGTATTAGTAGATTTTTATGCTGACTGGTGTGGCCCCTGTCAAATGATGGTGCCAATTTTAGAGCAAGTCAATGCCCAACTTAAGGATCGCTTAAGGATTGTCAAAATCGACACAGAAAAATACACAGATTTGGCTACTGAGTATAAAATTGCTTCTCTACCAACCTTAGTACTGTTTAAGCAGGGTAAGCCTGTGGATAGGATCGAGGGAGTGATGCAAGCACCGCAGTTAGTTCAATATCTACAAACAAAGGTTTAAGCTAATACTTAAAATTTTGATTTTAGTTCTTAGAGGCGCGAAATATCGCGTCTCTTTCAGTAGATAGATAATAATGTGCGCCCATGTTAATCAAATCACTGTTTTATTCAATTTCTAGGAGCTACAAGACTCCTATCTAATTGCGTGAAAAACTCCTTACAACTCGAAGGCTGATTCCCTATTACCTGCCTATGGCGCTTGCACTGTACTTTGAGTAGCACGCGAATAAGTTTAAAAATCAAATCGGATTGCGATAAAATCTTAAGTAAATATTAAGCATATTTACTTATATGTCTAGAGAAAGTAGTTTAGAAATTGAGAAGACTATATTGTATAGATATAACAAAATATGTTGACAATTAAAACCATATATGAAGAGAAAGCAGCAAAGACCTGACAAAGCCTATATTTGGGTGAATATTGATTTTGATAAGGTTAAAAATAGAATAGATGCGGTGACTTGCCAGATTGAGCGGGTTATACAAAAGCATCACCTTTCAAATCAAACTGCTAAATCAGGTAAAAAGAATAATTAGGTTATCAGTAGGTCAATATCTACGATGAGCTACACCTAGACACTTTATCTTTAGTGTAGCCCGCACTTTGACCCTTCGTAAGCTCAGTCATCACTGTAGACATCACACTAGTTTTGCACAACAGATTTTGGGCAATGCGACTATATACTTTGTCATGATATTAGTGAAACAGGGCAATGTTGTTATGACTGTGAACTTGGTTATCCAATCTCAAAATCCCCCAATTTCTTGGGGGATTTTGACCATACTTCCAATCTCTTAAAACGTAAAAGTAGTCCGAAGTACACCTACAGTCGTAGTCTCATTGTTGCCGTTACCTTCTGGGTTAAAGAGAACAAATGCACCAGGGGTAATGCTGATATTATCGCTAACTTGAAGGCGGTAATAGGCTTCTAAATGGTAAGGAGTCGCCCGATTGTCGCCTGTGGGCGTAAGTTGAGCAGAACCACCAGTATCACTACGGTAAAGCGGCTGACCAAAAAGAATCCCAGCAGTGTTTCCTGACTTGAATAAATCTCTGAAGTGAACTCCCGCCATCCAACTTGTAAAGGTGGTGGAAGCATCCACGCTATTGGAAGCAGCATCAACAAATATTGCTGCACCGTAGCCAGATAAAGCTATCTTGGGAGATAATCGCCATGTTACCGTACCGCCAACAGAATTGAGTGTGAGCGGTGTTCCAGTTGCAACCCCTGCTAAAGCACCGATATCACTACTAACTAATCCTGTAGCCAAAATATTGATTTCGTGATAACTGTGGGCATAGTTTAAACCAATATCCAGAGCGGGAATTGGCTTGAAGGTTAACTGTGTGGCAATAATACTACTACCACTAAATAAACCTGCTCCCAAAGGTGTAGTAGAAACTCCTGGTACTGCCTCATTAGCAGATTTTTCGGGTAAATTGGCATTTACGCTGCCGTATAAAGCTCTTAAATCCAAATTTGGCGAAATATTAAAAATAAACCCCGCCGCCGATGCTAAACCAGTACCCGAAGTTCCACCAGAAACCCGTAGCACTGGATTCAAGTTGCCAAAACGAGAAATTGACTCTTGTCCTTCACCATAAAAAGGCGTAATTGCTGGGAAAGCATCTGATGTTTCCGCCGCAGTTCCCGCAAACAAGGTTAATTTATTAGCGACGGGAAAAATATACAGCAATTTGTAAAGCTGAACGCTGTTTGCGCCAACGCTCGACAAAGTATTGACATTTAACCCCGGAAATTGCGGCTCAAAACTGGTACGAGCGCTACTTGCACTTAAAAGCGGCGAAGCTAATCCTAAACTTTGTTGTAAGCTACCCTGTCCATCAGCTCCACCCAAAAAGTTATAAGCTTGCAATCCAGTAATTAATGAATCTTTACCAGTAAAGCTAGTGGTGAGATTTAACCGCACTCTATTGACTAGAATGATGTTAGGGTCACTGTCATTAGGAGCGCCACCGCTAGCACCAACACCAGCAATAATTACCTCACCATTGAGTTTGGTCGTAGTAGAAAACTGATTTGCTTCTAGTTCTGCTGTGCGAGCTTCTACAGAATCTACTCGACCTCGCAATGTTGCCAATTCCGCCGCAAATTGTTCTTGTAGTTTCTGCAACGTGGCTAAATCTTCTTTTTTGACCAAATCACCAGTTGCAGTCGCAATCAGTTCGTTGATTCGGTCTAAACAAGCATTTAAGCCAGCAGCAAATTCATAGCGAGTCGTCGCTCGATTACCGCGATAGGTTTGATTGGGATAACCTGCGATACAACCATAGCGCTCGACTAAAGATTGGAGTGCCTGAAAAGCCCAATCAGTCGGCTGTACATCAGACAATTGCGATACGGATGTTACTTGTGCAAGTTTGTCTGAGGATAAAGATGAACTTGCAGACTGTGGTGTGATTGGCTGCCAAAAGTTAACAGCAGAATCTACTTCTAAATCTTGATTTTTTTGCTGTTGATTGATTGAGGGTAAATTTTTTTGAGTTTCATTAGCTATCAGCAATTTACTGGAGATATTATTTGCTAAATCGCTTTGATGAGAATCATTTTTTTGATAGCTGCCGTCATCTTGATTAACAGCTACGTTTTTATCTGCAATTTCTAAACTAGGAAGGGCTTGCACAGGTGATAACCCAGCAATTAAACATAAAAATCCCATCCCACTAGCAGAAGCTAGTAGATACTTTGCCATCATAACTCCCAACACCTATAAAATAGTGAAAAAATTGATTGCGATTTTAAAATGGATTGATAAGTAAATTTAAAGTAGATTTAGCAAGAAAGTCTTGTTAACTTTAAATTTTGGATTTCAGGATTTTTTCTGAATTAACTTACCAAAACATCAGCTTATATCGCAAGTATTAAATAATAGTAAATACTATTTTTGGAAAGAATTAACAACAAGTTATATTGATAGTTTTTATAGTTACCATAGTAAATGCTCAATGGCTTGTGAACAGTACGTTCCGTAGAATGCCTGATTCATAAGTCTTCCAAATTTTCTCTGTTCAAATATAAAATCGGATTGCTATATTGACAAAAAAGTAATTTACATCAGTCTAATTTTATGATAAACAATACAGGTATTGAGCCGAGGATTTCGGCTCAATACCTAACAAAGAATAATTTACTTAAAAAAATTAAGAGGCTGCGATCGCTGCTCAATTTAGGTGGAGGCTAAGATCGGGAGGAAAACGGAATATTGTAGCACATAATTTCTCTTATTGAGATATTTCAAGTATTCAATCCCACCAATAACAAACAATGACCGCATCAGAATACCGATGAACATCTTCACCTGATAGCGTCCCTTCCAATCTAGTTCTCAGTCGGCGTTTCAGGCGCAAACCATAATCTTCATTCATGCCATCACTTACCTCTACTGAATCAGCTCGCCATTTTTTGCCTAAGTCTAAAAGCTCTGACACTTTTGTGTCTTGGTTCTCTGTCAGAATGTACAGTGTATCGGCAGGATAGGCAATGAAATTAATGATGCTGGTTTCAGGCATGGGACGATAGTTTGCCATTGCAAGTAGGGTATCGACCATACCACCAAAGCTTAAACCGTTTTCATCTGGTGCAAAGATTGGTTTTGTGAACAGAAAGCTTGACCATAAATTTCTGTGGTTGGAAAGGTCAGTAATTACCTCTTCGCCATTAAACTCATTGAATCGACGCTGCCAAACCAAAGCAGCGAAGAGTTCTTGGGGAGAATATGATTTCGCAATCGATTGGATTTTGCCTAAATCAAGGATCATATTGACGGTAAGTAATATTTTTAACAAAACATTTGTAACTACCCTTGCAGTTTATTTACCCAGTGCCTGCTATTCTTATAGTTACTTCGGTCTGTCATAGCAGATAGATTATCCTCGATAATGTTTTATTCGTGAGCGCTCATATACCATCCTGGTAATATGGGTGCTTTTACTTTATCAAGAAAGGCAGAAGGCAGAAGGAATATTGCCTCCTGCCTTCTTCACACGATGTCTGGTGTTTGGTACACTAAGCTGATAATGAAGCTTTAACTTGACCAAAACGGCGATCGCGATTTTGGTAGCTCAACAAAGCCTGATGAAATGCTTCTCGATTAAAATCTGGCCAAAAAATATCGGTGAAATACATTTCTGTATACGCCATTTGCCACAAAAGAAAATTACTCAATCGCATCTCACCGCTAGTACGAATCAGCAAATCTGGTTCTGGAGTATCTGCTGTGTAGAGATGTTGTTCTACAAGACTTTCATTCACTTCTTGGGCGTTGAGTTTGCCTTGTTCTACCAGTTGAGCTACTTGACGGCAAACTCTGGTAATTTCGTTGCGGCTACCATAGTTGACTGCAACAGTAAAGTGGATTGCTTGATTGTTCAATGTCTCTGCCATTGAACGCTCCATTTCTGTCTGTAGAGACTTGGGTAAAGCTGATAAATCTCCAATAAACGAGATGCGTACTCCTTCTTGATGCATCTGAGCCAACTCGCGGTGTAGTAATCGCTCAAACAAATGCATCAGAAAATTTACTTCTTCAACGGGACGCTGCCAATTTTCTGTTGAGAAAGCATAGGCTGTCAACGCTTTGACTCCCCAATCTTTACAGCAACGCAATAGTTCTTTGAGTGTTTTTGCTCCTTGGCGATGTCCAGCAATGCGCGGTAATCCTCGACTGGTTGCCCATCGTCCGTTACCATCCATGATGACAGCGATATGTTGGGGGATTTTTTGGGGGTTTAAATCTATGGGTAATTTTGATTTGTCACTTGTCATTTGTTTTGACTAATTAGTTTCAAATAAATTTTGTAAGTACTCTGGTGTGAGGCTATTGTTCCAACTCCACAAGCGATGCATTGTGTAAGTGAAGGTAAATAGGAGAGTTGTTTTGTTGGTTAATGACCAAGCATTCCAGTTGAGGGTACCCATCATGCGGCGGAGAGTACGCATGAGGTTGTTACGCTGATAGTTTTGCGATCGCGTTTTAATCAGCGTGCGTCCAATTCGCATCAACCCAGTATCAGGGAAAGCCCAGACTCCAAACCCCCAGAATTTGGTCATGTGATTGATTTCATCCTGTGCTAGTTCTTCTAGAACATCCTGGAGTGCGCCAGTGGTATGAGCCATCAACCAAATATAAAGACAGGTTGCACCGTATTCTGTGGCAATGCGGTGTAAGCCGTGGCGATATAAATCTTCGTTGGCGTCATCTGTGGGGAGATAGCTTCTAACAGTCCGAAGTTTTGGGGTAATTTTCTCGCCTGTTAATTGGGTGTAGATTTTGATTAATGCTGGTGTGTGCTGACGTTCTTCCTTTTCCCACAAACCAAGTTCTAGCAATTCGCCATCTTTACCGACTGTTCCACCAACAAACCGAGCCATCTGAGGATGCAATTTTTCCAAATATTGCCGACTGGTTTGGGTATAGCCGCGAATGGGAGCTTCTGTGTCCATCGCACCTATCAATATAGATAAAAATACCTCTGCGTCTAAGCCGATAATTTGATTGCGGTTAATTGTTTGCCAGTCAATGGGTTTCCAGGGACGCGGTTGGGGATTGGCAAACTGTATCGGTAAATCTTGCAGACGTTCATGTAGTTTTTCGACTGCAATATATTTGTCTATGAGGGAACGAATGCGGCGCTGTGTTTGCAAGTAATGAGGACTGAGATAGCTTTGGTCTGCTAAGTCTTTTGTGATTGGGCTGAGGGTGTTAAGCATATTTTTATACTTAAATTTTTATCTCTATGCCCAATAGCCTAAGCGATCGCACTTCGTTTTGTCAGTCGGCTGAAGTCGGCAGTTTTATGTGATGCAGTTGGAAAAGTGGGAAAAAAGTCGGATAGCTGCTAATTGATTCTAGAATTCTAGAACTAAACTACCTTGTGGCAATCTGCTTTTAAAGGTATCTAGAGGCTAATAGCTAAAATTAGCTAAAGATTACTGGGTAAATTTAACCAAGATGTGTCTCCACCACATCTAATTACATTAACTCTCAAGCCTCTTTCTTGCTGCAATTTTTGCGTTTCTTCTTGATTTAGTAAAAGCATCGGTCTAGGATCGCCAAATTCACCCAAATAAAATTGATAGCCTGTGTTGATAATTATTTTATTTATTTGAAATGCTGTTAATGATGGATCGTAACTCCCAACAATCAAATGTCTAGAACCATCTATTTCAAAATCTACTATATTTTCGTAATAGCGATGTATATTTTCATCTGGAGGTAAACTATCAAAATATTTGAGTAAATCTTTTTCTGAGTAAATTTTTCCGTTACATTCATTGATATAGTAACTTGTAACTTTATTAGGTGCAAAAAATCCTCTAGATATCTCAGCAACGCTTAGTAGTTGCCTTATACTGCCATTTATGGCCTCTATTCCACAGTAATCTCCATAAATTAAACCAAAATCTATTTCAAATACTCTTTGTATATCTAAATTTACGACAAACCAATCGTCTCGTTCATCAAAAAAACGCTCGTAGGTATTTGAATAACGTTTTTTGGCTAACTTTTTAACTTCATCTACTAATTGATAATTTGAAAAGTTTTGATACTGAGTAAAAAATTCTATTTTACGATAGTATATTAAAGTATTTAATAACCAATTGTTGGTATCCATTATGGTAAGTTTTTTTGAAGCTATAAAAATCATTCTGTAATAATTTAATCCTCTGGCAATTCCCCAAATTGCTGACGATAACGTTCAAGCTGTTTTTGGGCTAATTCAAGCTGTTCTTCTGACGTTTGATAGCGCTTTCCTTGTTGGTCATACCAATACAAAACCTGATGCTGGATATTACCAGATACGTATTGCCCTCTACCAATTCCCAAACCAATTTCTGACATCCAAAAGGGTTCACCAATTTGCAATTGATAGCTACCATCTACTAAGCGATAAACTTCAAAAGGTTGATGACGGTCTCTTTGCCAATACTCTGGATTATAAATAATGTAGTACAGTACCCCTAACTTGGCATAAGTGTCTAATTTTTTGTCGTATTCTCCACCCGGAGTTAAGGAGACAATTTCTAAAGCCAAGATAGGCACTATGTTATTTTCTTCCCAAACAACATAGCTTTTACGAGATTTACCTTCCTTGCGGCGTTCTACACCTAAGCTCAAAAATCCGTCTGGTACAATTGGCACAAGTGGACTAACCCCTGTGGTATGGTAAACGCCCATATCCACGCTGAAAAACCAATCATTACGGTTTGCCCAAATATATTGCAGCAAGAAGAGAAGCAGGTTGGGAATAAAGTTCTGGTCTTCGTTATCCACAGGGGTATCGTCTGAACAAGGAAGTTCAGCACTGCTAGGCAATTGGCGGGGGTCTGATTTCACCATAAGTAATGATGGTGCTGATGTTACCTAATGAGTTTTATTTTAGACGATTCGACGCGGACGATATACTTTAGGTAAACGTTCTAAGTTAGTGGCGATGAAGAATTTTGATATTCAGCTAGATGAAGAATATGCTCAAAAGCTTGCTTACATTCAACAGGAGGCTGACCAAGATACAGTAGAAGCAATTAAGTCTTCGATTGAACTGCGCTATCAACAACTTCAGCAACAAAAAACAGATCCTTTAGCGAAACTCAAACAAAGTAAATTTATCGGCTGTTTCAAAGGAGAAACTGACTTAGCTGCTAATTCCGAAGTTATTGTACGATCGCTAATGCAAGAAAAGTATGATCGCCGCTGATACTGGCTTTTTCATTGCAATTGGGAACCAAAACGATCAATACCATCAATTAGCACTACAAGTTTTAAATGCTCTCAATGAACCACTAATCACTACTTACCCTGTTATTACCGAAACTTGTTACCTTCTTCTTGCTAGAGGAAGTGGTAATGATGCTCAATGTAGTTTTTTGAGAGAGGTTGCACAGGAAGCATTTGAGGTGTTCGACTTACGAAGTCACCATGTTACACGCATGGTTGAACTTATGGAAAAATACGCAGATTTGCCAATGGATATGGCAGATGCTTCTCTGGTTGTTCTAGCAGAACATCTAGGACATGGCCGAATTTTGACGCTCGATCAACGAGACTTTAATACCTACCGTTGGAATAACAGCAATCCTTTCAATAACTTGCTGCTGAATTTTGAATAAAGTTTGCAAAAGTCGGGAAAAAAGTCGGGTTCACAGAATCTTATCCGAAAACTCCAGCAACATAACTGTAAAGTAATTTATAGTTGTCCCTAAAATCTGAACTCCCCTCGTCGTTACACAATGGACGCTGAAGCAGCATTAGCATGGTTAGATGCCACAATTCCCCCGCAGACTGGGGAACGGTTGAGCGATTTGCAAAAAGTGATTCTTGTGCAAGTTTGGTTGGGTAGAAAATACTTGGATATCGCTCATTCTTACGGTTGTACGGAAGGACACGCGAAGGATGCTGGTTCTCAGTTATGGAAACTGCTTTCTAAAGTACTGCGAGAAAAGATAACCAAAAGTAATTGTCGCGCTACTTTAGAGCGAGTTCTGAGAAAAACTACTGCGATATCATCCAGTCTGATTGATTACTCGCGATCGCCCCAACCCACCCCAAAATTAGAGGATACCAATTTTATTGGACGAACAGAAGCGATCGCTCACCTGAATACTTTGGTAAATCAAGGCTCGAAAGTTATTGTTATCCAAGGTGAGGGAGGCTTAGGCAAAACTACTCTAGCGCAGCAATATCTTCAAACTCAGGGGTTTGATTTGGTTTTAGAACTGCTGATGGCGAAGGAAACGCAAAATATCACCCCTGCCGAACGAGTTGTAGAAGAATGGCTCAAACAAGATTTCGATCGAGAACCTGGGGTAGAATTTGGGGTGACATTGGGACGACTCAAGCGCGAACTCCACAATCGGCGCATTGGAGTGTTAATTGACAATCTAGAACCTGCATTAGATCGACAAGGTGGCTTGATTGCTTCTCACCGCAACTATGTAGAATTATTGCGGGTTTTGGCTGATGCCAGAGTACAATCTGTTACCTTGATTACTAGTCGCGATCGCCTTTGTGAACCTGGGTTAAATGTGAGTCACTATCGGCTTCCTGGCTTGGATCAAAGTGCATGGCAACAGTTTTTTAGCAACCGTGGGTTAACTATCAATTCGCCAACCTTGCAAATCATGCATCGCACTTATGGCGGTAATGCTAAAGCAATGGGAATTCTCTGCGGTTCGATTCAGGAGGATTTTGATGGTGATATGGCTCTTTATTGGCAAGAAAATCATGCCGATCCGTTAGCCGCAACCGACTTAAAAAATTTAGCAGTTAGTCAAATCAATCGTTTGCAAGCCCTCGATCCCCAAGCATATCGCTTACTTTGCCGTTTGGGATGTTATCGTTACCAAGATATACCCACCATCTCATCACAAGGGTTGTTTTGTTTACTGTGGGATGTTCCAGCCGATCGACATCGCCAAATCATCGCCTCGTTGAGAAATCGGTCTTTGGTGGAGTGTGAAAAAGGTGAATACTGGTTGCATCCCGTGATTCGTGCAGAGGCGATCGCACGTTTACGCCCCAGCGATGAATGGGAAATTGCCAACCACAAAGCCGCAGAATTTTGGACAACTAGTGTTAAACAAATTGAAACCTTTAAAGATGCTTTGCAAGCTTTAGAAGCATATTATCACTACATAGAAATTCATGAATTTGAGTTAGCAGGTAAGGTCATTCTCAAAAGCCGAAATAATCAATGGCAGCAGTTTTTACCTCTTGGTAGTACATTGTATCGGATGGGTTTAATTCAACCGATACTTGCAGCAATCGAGCGAGTTGTTAATAATCTGCAAAATGACCAAAATCTCAGCGAACTTTACAATATACTAGGTGATTTATATTGGATAACAGGTAAGATTAGTCAAGCGATCGCTTGTCAAGAAAAGACTATTACTTTAGCAACACAAGCACTCAAATCACTTGTACCTCAGCCAGAAAATAAACATACAGTTTACTATCTGAGGATGCTAGAGGTAGATTCTTTATTAAGTATTGGTCTTTATCAAATAGATTTGTGGGAACTAGAGGCAGCCGCAAAGTTATTTCAACAAGTAATTTATTTAGCTCAAAATACCGAGCATCATCGCTGGGCAGAGAAAGCTTCAGTCTGTTTAGCTTTGGTGTATTCTTATTTAGGTTTGCGCGACCCCTCATATCAATTAGCAGATGTAGCGTATCAAAATATTACGCAGGAAAAACTGGTAGAACAAACTGGAAGATTTGTCTATTTCATGCAGATTTTAGGTCAAACCTACGTCAATTTAGGCGAATTTTCCCAGGCAACTCAGATATTCCAGCAAGCTTTGACTTTTGCTGAAGAAAGTCACTATATGCAAGTAAAAGCAAAAACACTCAATGGTTTAGCAGAAATCCATCGGCAACAAACAGATTTTGCATTAGCTATTGCGAATCATAGAGAAGCAATCGAACTTTTGGATAAAATAGGTGCTAAATGCGATCTAGCTGAAGCTTATTTTCAATTGGGTTTAACTAATCAAAAGATGTCGAAGCCTGATGAAAGTCAAATAAATTTCGATCGAGCGATTCAGCTTTTTACTGAAATCAAAGCACCAAAAAAAGTTGAAAAAGTTTTAAAGTGTGCCACTCAAATCTATATCACCAGTCGGAGATTGGAAACGATGTAAAAATCTTTGATTTAGGAGACGGCTCTGCAAACAAATCAAACTAAATAATTACAAGTTGACTTAAGGACTCGGTGCAGTCCATTGAGAAGTCGTTTGATCGTACTTCCCTTTTATGGTTGCAGCGCGAGGACGAGCTGCTGCTAAAGCCGCTAGCTCATCGTCTTCTGAGGTATAGTCTCCAAAATCTACACCTAATAAACCACCATTACCCAAAATCCCGATACTCTTCAAATGATCTTCAATATTATCTAAATCAAGAATGTCAGAGTCATCATTACTTAAAGTTCCCATCCACATAATCCAAATATCTTTTTCTATTTGAGCGACTCCAGGTTTAGTAGGGTCATAAGCCAAAATAGAATTGCCAAAGGCACTCATCGCAGTTGCTTTTTGTCTCAACTCGCTAAAGACACTTGCCATTCCACTAATGCGATCGTTCATGGTATTAGTTGCTGTTAGTATATCTGCTGGCGAATATGACGATGCACCACCAGCAATTTGTACCCTGATTTCTGCAATTAATCGCTCAAGAATAACGGTATTTTTATGTAAGTTTGCTAATACTTGATTGGTTTGCAATGCACCACGATACATTGATGCAACGTGTTGCCAAATATTACTTCGCAGCATATCAGGTGAAAGACCACCAGGTTGTAAATCACTGCCTCGCGTTGTGATGGCATCTGATACGGCAAAAGCTATAGCCGAAGACGCAGCTCCTTGTAAAAATGAAGAACCGGCTGCTGTACCTGCATCAGCGAGGGTGAGAGCAAACCATCCAGCAGCAGTAGAAGGAGCAATATAGGCGGCGGCAAGACCTGCTAAAACACCTGTTCCTATTCCCAAAAATATTCCTCTCCAAAGAGTTTGATTTTGTGCTTCTGCTCTTCCTTGACCAATTACTCTTGAGTAATTGCTGTAAGCCATATCGTAATTTATGGAGAAAATTCTTAATTTTGTACTGATTAAATCAGTATTTGCTACAGATAAATCCACATAAATACTACCTAAATTATGAAAAGCATCAATTAATCTTGCATTGGCTTCCGTCAGTGGCAGTTTTGTCGAAAGTTCTGTAACTATTGGGTTTTTTGGTGTTCTCTGCAACACCTCTCTTTGCAACACTCCACTTTTCTGTTGTACTACATGAGCCAACTGATTATTCCCTGGCGATTTCCTTTGCCCAAAGTAAACATCGAGAGGTTTAGTTTGCACTTCTCTCTCTTGAGTCTGTTCTTCCTGCGGTTGCATCGCAGTATTAGGCATTGACATGACTCGATTAGCCACCCTATCGGCTTCCTGCTCATACTGGTCTCCTGGTTCTCCAACAGTCAGTTTTGCTTGTGGACGACGCAACGCTATGCTACTAATGTCGTGAACAGGCTTTTTTTTGATAGCTTGTGATTCCCAAGATTCTTCGCCAGCAGATTGTGCAGCTTGCAGGTCGGTTGATACCTCAGAGGATGCTTGGATTGGAGCTTTATTTGCGATGTCAAAGCCGCGCACTGGATTTGCCAGCGTTGGAGTTGTTGCTGAGAGCAGCGACGGATTTGAAGTGGATGTATCTGCTTTCTTAGACCCAAATATGCGATCGCTCATCTCACATCCTCAAGCATATTTTTGAATCAAATTATACAATTTGTTTCGTGGCGATCGCTATCGACTTAAGTATAAATTATTATTTGCCGACAGTGGCTCTGTGCGATCGAGACTTGTAATCGTAGAAAGATAGGATAAAAAACTGGGGCGATCGCTTTTGCAGGTGAATGAATTGGGTTAAGTTAGATTTATCTTGTAAAAATAGAAATTATTATGTCTTCTGCTCAAGATTTAGGAATAATTTTAGAAGACACACCAGAAGATGTTATATTTCCTCCTGGTGATTTATACAGTGATGAACCACCTTTGGAAACAGAACTTCACTTGCGGCAAATACTGCTGTTGATTCAGTGTTTGGAATGGTTGTGGCAGGAGCGTCAAGATTTCTACGCTTGCGGTAACATGACGATTTATTACAGTCCGCGTCAACGCAAGTCTGAGCAATTTAGAGGCCCCGACTTCTTTGTAGTTTTAAATACCCAACGTAAAATACGCAAAAGCTGGGTAGTTTGGGAAGAAGATGGCAAATACCCAAATGTGATTGTAGAGATTCTTTCTGACAAAACAGCTGCTACTGATAGAGGGCTGAAAAAGGAAATCTATCAAGATATTTGGCGGACTCCTGATTATTTTTGGTTTGACCCGGTAAGTTTAGAATTTAAAGGATTTCATTTATTAGATGGTCGTTATCAAGAACTGCAAGCAAATGAAGCAGGTTGGTTATGGAGTCAGCAATTGCAGTTATATTTGGGAGTTTATCAATCGAAGTTGCGCTTTTTTACTCCTGATGGACAACTGACACCCACGCCAGAAGAAGTAGCACATCAAGAACAGCAACAGCGTCAGCAAGCCGAGCAACAACGCGAAGAAGCCGAGCAACAACTTGCCCAAATGGAGTCTATGCTTGCTCGCTATCGAGAAAGATTTGGTGAATTACCAGAGTAATTTTGTTTGCTATGGTAGTTGGCGTAGGTACAGCCTGCTAGCTACCAGCATTTTCTACTAAGGTCAAAATTATAAAATCACATCCATCCACCAACTTCTGCATCAGTCAAGGGTTTCTCCAACTTACTATATTCTGTTTGAGCCGCTCGCAATACGTGTTTCATTTGCACTGGTTCCCCGGCATCGGCAGCCAAAAAAGCTGCATTTAAGGCAATATTACGGATATTACCCCCAGCCACATTGAGCCGTGCTAGTTGCAAAGCATCTAAGTCTGCGGTTGGGGTTTCGGCTGGAAAAACGCGTCGCCAAATCTCGGCTCGTTGTGTTGTATCGGGGAAGGGAAACTGCACCACAAAGCGAATCCGCCGCAGAAAGGCTGTATCAATTGCACTCTTCAAGTTCGTAGTCAAGACTGCTAAACCTGGGTAGCTTTCCATACGTTGCAATAGATAGCTAACTTCTATATTGGCATAGCGATCGCGCGCATCTTTAACTTCACTCCGTTTACCAAATAAAGCGTCGGCTTCATCAAATAACAAAATCACTCCACCTTGTTCTGCGGCATCAAATACCCGGCGCAAATTCTTCTCTGTCTCGCCAATATATTTACTGACTACCGATGATAGGTCAATACGATAGAGGTCGAGGCGTAATTTCTGGGCCAGCACTTCTGCTCCCAAAGTTTTCCCAGTGCCGCTACTACCTGCAAATAGAGCGCTGATTCCCAATCCCCGCGCACTCTTGCCTCCAAAACCCCAATTGTTATATACAGTACTACGTTGGCGCACGTGAGCCGCAATTTCCCGGAGAACTTGTTTCTGTGCCTCTGGCAATACTAAATCATCCCAATCACCAGATGGCTCAATCCGTTGGGCGAGTTCATCTAAGCGCGGACGTGCTTGCACGCGGCAGGCATCCCATAAAATGCTAGCGATATCGGTTTCTGGTGTTTGTGCTAACTGTCCTGCGGCTTCTGCACAAGCAGCACGAATGGTTGCTGCACTGAGGTTAAACTGATCCACTAAGGTTTTGACTTGCCCATTCATTTGCGATGCACTCGCCCCTAATGCATCTTGCCAAACTGCATCTTGTTCTTTGCTGGTTGGTTGATGTACGTCAAAATTAACTACTAAGCGTTGTGATAAGCCGATCCGTTCTCGACTCGTGACTATTAAAAAGCCCTTTGTGCGTTCGATGAAACGAGCGATCGCATTTAGCCGTGCTGTATCATTAGTATCCAGTTCGTTGCAGTCTATCAGTAAGGCACTCTTACTTAAAATCGTCTCACGAGTCCACAGGCGGATGAGATTATCCAACTCGCCTGGTGCTAAAGGAATAACTTGTGCAGGCATTACCCACAAGCTTAAACCCTGAAGTTGACAAATTGTCGCGGCAATGTCACGTTTACTGCCAGTTTCACCACTAGATAACTGGACAATTGGCAAGCTATTAACCTTGTAAGCTTGTGACCAAACTGCTGCGATTCGCTCTGCTAAATCTTGGTGTGAGGGTACTAAATCGCTAACCTCTGGTAATGGCTCAATAATACCAGCTAGCCGTTCGTCAAGATATTGAATCCCCGTGAGATAATGTAGAATCCGCTCGTCAATTCTTAAGGGACTGAGAGTCAGGGCATGACCATCACCAATTTGAATTAACCGCCAATGACGTAAGGGAGCATTTGGAGCGATCGCATCCCAGTGGACATCGGGTAAAGCTGCCAAAGCTAAACCTAAAGTTGGGTAAGCTCGTTGTGAATCGCCGTGAACTATGGCACACAATTTGGCAAAATCCCCATTTAATTCCATACCTGCACACAACAGCAACAGATCGCGCTCAAAGGATGAGAGGCGAAACATTTTGCATATTCTCTCCAATGCCGATGGTGCAGACATAGCAGCAGTAGCTTCCTGTAACTCCTGCTGTAAATGCTCTTGGTTGTTCTCTTCAGGTTGATTTTGCTCTTTTGCCGTGTGATTTTCTAAAATACCACGCACCACGGCTAGGGCTGCTGATAGGTAGCGGTAGTTTGCCTCATCCCAATTGTGATTAATTGTCGTAGCATTCATAAAATTGTCACCTGTGGCGAATCATATTCCCCAAACTGATTCTTTTGCAGTGGACTTTCGGCGCCATCTACCCGCGCCCGGACAATATAAGTTCCTGGCTTGACATTTTTGACCGGAATCGCGATCGCATCTGTGTCTTGGGTTGGTGGTGCAACCAAGAAAGAGTAAGCTACTGGATTATCACCTGATACCTCATTGAGTAGCAAAACTACCCGCTGTGCCTTACCTACTTTCGGCTGGAATTTAACGGTAATTTCTGCTGCGCGTAAATTCTCACCGCTATTTTCTACTTGAGTGACGAATGCTGTAATTGTTGGATGTAAGACAAAAGCCGCAACGTTTGATTCAACTAGATGATTCGTTTGCCCTGCATTACCCATTGTTAGATGTACAACTTGGACACCCTGTACCCTTGCGTATAAATCTGGCGGGACTAACAAGCTGATTTGCGTTTCTTTTACTTCTTGAGGTACTACTAATATCTCCGTATTATCGAAACGAACTCGTGTGATTTCACCGCGTAACCGTTTACCACGAATTACTAATGTTGTACCTGCAACAATCATTTGTTCAGTCTTGGCCGGAGCTATAACTTGCTCTATATTCGGTTGAGACAAGGGCATCATGTAAAAATTTTCAGACTTTTCATTGGTACTTTCAATCAATACCATTGACGCCAAATAGGTAGCTGAAGGTCGATAGTGTGTTTGTAAAGCAGACCATAACTTAGAAGTTTCTTCCATGTTAAAAAACTCTGGAGTCAATTTGATCTGCCCAATTTGTTCGGCTAAAGCGGATACAGACACACTTGCTACAGCTTGGGAAAAAGCACTTGAAGTATTGGTTGTAGATGCATTTATCAAAGTATTTTCAATAATATCGGATGCGATCGCTGGTGTTTTGTGTAATAAATGCATTGCATAGCCCAGTAAAAGCTCTGCCTGAAAATCCTTGGCTCCGTAGGCTGTTAGTAAGTAGTGGAGATCGAGAGCTAGTGGTGGAGTTGGAGAGCGTGGGTTTCCATTAATCCGTGAGTGCCTGCTCCGAAATTCTTGAGATACCCAATCGACATTGCGATTCTGCGTCACTTGATAGAGAAAAAGGTTGATTTGAGCGCGCTCGTCAGCTTCAACTGAAATTCGATCGGGCGGTAGGGCAGTTACAATCACATCACCAACACTAGCAGCGATCGGATCGCTGACTAAACCATTTTCCAGCAAGACTTTTAGTACTGCTGTCACTGCGGCTATAGAGAGCACATTACTCATCCTGATTCCTCATGGCAATAGCACATATTAATCATGTACGCCACAGCACATTAATAGAATATATTTTGCAAAACTTTAAGTATTCTGTAGCAAAGACTATCAGCACAGCAGACAAAAGCGCGTTGTCAACTATTAGTACAGTATGGCGTAAATCCACTTAGCATCTCAATTTAAAAGACTCGAAAACGATCAAAATCACCTTGTTAGAAGTAGGCAAATTTCTACTTAAAGCTACCTGACGTACTTGAACAATAGGAATTTTAAAACATTCTTGTAATTAAGACTTTAAATAATTAACACTAAAGTGCCTATGACTACTAACCCCGTTCCTAAAACGATCTTCCAGCTTAATGTTTCTCCCAAGAAAATAACTGAAAACAATAAAACTAATACCAAGCTTGATTTATCAATTGGTGCAACAAGTGAAGCTTTTCCTACTTGTAATGCTTGGAAGTAAAAAATCCATGATAACCCTGTAGATAATCCAGATAATAATAAGAAAATCATGGTTTTTTGGGATATAGCTAAGATATTAACTACGTTTCCCTGAAAAAATACAATCCCCCAAGCAACTACTAAGATGACAACAGTTCGGATTGCTGTTGCTAAATTAGCATTTACATTTTCTATCCCAATTTTGGCAAAGATAGTTGTCAATGCTGCAAAGCCAGCTGACAATAATGCATATATCCACCATGTTGTGGTGTTGCTTTCCATCTTAGCCTCCTGATTCGCTAGTCAAAATTAGCAGTGTAATTTAAGAAGAGTGTTAAATTCAATTACTTGTCTGTAAAGTTTGACTTGCTAGGTTCGTAATTTGCGCTCTACCGTTTCACTCTCTTAATCACTCAGCACTACTGAAGCAGACGATTCTCGTCGAACTTGCGCTAACTTAATATCAGGAACAAATTTCAACTGCTATTAGGTCTAAAGTTTAAACATTTTATCAAAATTATCACATTACTTTAAGTTACTAATATGTTAAGCTGAGTATAATTAGATAACTACTAGTAGCATATATTACTAATATTCATCTAAGTTATGAAGCAATCATATTTGTAATACTAGTACTATCTCTGACTAAAGTTAACATTTTAAAGTAACTAGGATGGGTTGCCCCAGATGAAATCCCCACCTTCTTCAAATTCTTGGAATGGTCGCTTCGTAGGTGATAACCAGCGATACCGTTTAGACAGACGGTTAGGCGGGGGTGGCATGGGAGAAGTCTTCCTAGCAACGGATACCCGTGTTGGTCAGCAGGTAGCGTTGAAGTTGCTCAAAGATACGCTAGTGGCATCACTCGAAATGAGAAAGCGTTTTGAGCGGGAGGTGGCAGTTTGTGCTGCTTTGCAAAGCGACCACATTGTTAAGATTAGTGATTGTGGTGTAACCCCGGAAGGTTTTCCATTTTATGTAATGGAATATTTGCGGGGGCAAACGCTCAGACAATTACTGCTACGCGAAAAGCGGCTGTCTGTTGAGCGGACGGTGAAGATTATGGCGCAAGTTTGTAAGGGTTTACAGCTTGCCCATCAAGGTGTGACTCTCCAACGGGATGGCGGCAAAACCACTGAACATATTCAGGTAGTTCACCGCGACCTGAAGCCAGATAATATATTTCTAATGCCAACAGATTTGGGAGAGTGGGTGAAGGTTTTGGATTTTGGTGTTGCCAAAATTCGTAGTGAATCTTCAGAAAATTCCAATATTACAAATATAACTAGTACATTTATCGGTACATTTCGTTACGCACCTCCCGAACAAATCCAAAGCGATCGAAACCTGGATGCTAGAGGTGATATTTACAGCTTAGGAATTATCCTTTATGAAATGCTGAGTGCCGCCGACCCCTTTGGAATCAGCATTAAGGGTAGTCATGTGAGTGAGGCTTCTTGGGTATTAGCTCATGCTTATGAGCCGCCAAAACCACTGCGCGAGCAACCAGGGTGCGAGAATTTACCCGTACAATTAGAAGCCGTGGTGATGAAATGCCTCCACAAGAACCCAGCTAACCGATTTGCAACGGTAGAAGAACTGAATCAGGCTTTGCAAGCTGCTGCCAAATTTGCCACAGAATCTAGCGTACCCGAACAAATGACTGGGCGATCGCAACCTTCTTCTAATCAAGGTTCAAATCACGAAACTGTTCCCAGACAATCGAACGACGATACCGTTATTCGCCCTCTATCTGGTTTCAATCAAGGTTCAAATCACGAAACTGTTCCCAGACAATCAAACGACGATACCGTTATTCGCCCTCCATCTGGTTTCAATCAAGGCTCAAATCACGAAACTGTTCCCAGACCATTTAACCCAGTTGAACAAAATCCACAAAGTCCTGGGAATAATCCGAACACCAGCAAACCTGATGTGACGTTATATCAACCACGACCAGGAGCTAATCAAGGTGGGCAACAAGTACCACCAGATAAGACGTTGTTTCAACCGCGACCAGGAGCTAATCAAGGCGGTCAACAAGTGCCACCAGACAAGACGTTGTTTCAACCACGACCAGGAGCTAATCAAGGTGGGCAACAAGTGTCACCAGATAAGACGTTGTTTCAACCGCGACCAGGAGCTAATCAAAGTAGACCACCAGTGCAACCAGATGTGACGTTGTATCAGCCACGACCTGCGTCTAATCAACGCAGACCACAAGCGCGAACGGATGACACTATTTACCAACCAAGACTAAGTGAGCAGCTAACTACGAGAATTAGTCCCAATTTCTTGCGAATCGTAGGGGTGGTGTTGGCTATTGGTCTGACTTTAGCAGTAGTAACCTATATATATACCCAATTGCAATCTGGTAAACAGCCAAACAACCAGCAAAATTTACCTAATAGCGATCGGCGCATTTAGAACTAATCAGCATTGCTGTGCCCTATAATTCATCCCAAACCACGGGAAAGGAATAATCTGAAAACGCCGAGAAATTACGATTTTCGCTGCGGGTTTCTTCATCCAGAACCTTGACAACTTTGTTATAAATATCTTGTGCTTGTTGCGGGGAATCACCGATGCTGGTTAATCCCACCTTGCCAAACTGCGAAAGGCAACCCATAAGATGAAACACTGTACCCGTTTCTGTACCGCTGTCGAAGTGCAGTCTGTGGTGAGCAATGATATCCATTAAATCATTAGGCAATAATCCCTGATAGCGCTCTTTTTGCAGATTATCAGTGGCAATGTAATATTTTGGACGACCTTGTTGACTATAAAATAAACCTGTGGAAAGGTCATAGCGGCCGTTCGTTAATAATTTCAGGGTCATGAATGGATGAGTTGTACCGCCTTTACGCAGGTTAATTTCGATCGCCTGAATATCCCACTCTCCCTTACCCTTGTCAACGGCGATAAAATCTACACCAAACCGCTCTAAAGTGCCTTTCTCTGCTAATTTTCTGCCAACTTGAAGTCCCAATTGCTGTAATTGCAATCGATATGTTTCATCAGCAGGAAAGCTGCAACCAAGATAAATCTGACCGTCTGGGCCTCCGAGAATTTGGTCGTGAGTTGAAAGGATTTCCACTTCGCCTTGGGGCGTGATCCGTCCTTGGACGCTGGGCGATCGCTTAATTTCCCCTTCCACAAATGCTTCGGTAATTGCCCCTAATTCCGGGATTCTTCCCGAAAAATTATCCCACGTCTCAAGTTTTGCTTGAAAGCGCATCGTTGAAAGGCGATCGCTAATTGCGGCTATCCTTTCGGCATGAGTACCAGTGTTTGGTGCTAAATTCTCAATCGGTCTGAGATCCAACAATGCATTCCCCTCTCCAGAAATGCCCTCGTTGAGTTTTACTACTACCCGTTTTAATGTTGGTTGGCGTTCCCACAAATCAACGGTAGCTTCTGCCAAATCTGTAGGGTTCCAAATTTTTTCGCTGCCATCTGGATGCGGTACTCCGCTTTCCTTGAAAATTTGCCGACTGCCACTTTTTGTTCCCCAAATCTGTAAATCTGGTGCAGCAGCATACAGTGGTACACCTAATTTTAAAGACAATTCGCCTTCCCAGTGCGAAGAGTTGTAGCAGATCATAAATGATTTATCTAGCCTCAAAGATTTCTGAATCCGCTCTAGCAGACGGGGACGTTCTAAAATCTTTTGGCTCAGAGGCTTAAGAGAGGAATCGTAAGTAGAAAGTAACAGCAAGCGATTGCGAGCATGAGAAAAGGGGATACCTGGCAAGAGCTGCAAATAATAATCAATGATACTCGGATGCAGCGGTACTGATGTTACATAAATCAGCCGAGTTTGGGGATTCCGCAACCTAATTAAGGAAAATAGTAATCTTTCTTCATAATGCTCGCAGCCTTCGATCTTTTGGAGTTCGCGCTGGTCGAGACTCAAGGAGGGAATAATTAAAATATCCGCTTCGCTATTGTCAAATAGTTCGCTTGTTTTCCAGCGATCGCGCAGGGTTAATTGTAAGTGGCGAAACTTTTCAACCTGTTCTAACTCAGAAATATTTAATGTTGCCATAACCCATGCCCTCTAATGATCTCAATGTAGCGCACCATGCATCCTTTTGGACGATGTATAGTCACCGTGTCAAGATTCAGGTAGTTTTGTAAAAAATTTCCGGAAGTCAGCAAGGATTAAGCAAACTATAGCAAGCCGCAAATCGCCGACTTCTTTAATTCTTTTCCCTCTTAAGGTTGAGTTAATTGCTGCTTACTTTACCTCTAGGGGGCGATAAAGTACAGCAATATAATAGTTAACTTGAAAACAGATGAAAAAGATAAATTCTTCATCACATTAGAGTTGTGTACTTATTTTCATGGTCAGGCGTGAGGATAAGTGATGTAAGTTGCGTAGAGTTGCTGGAATAAGTAAGTTTGGCAAACATCCAGGATATAAATGCCTAAAATTGCAAATGGCTAGTGAGAGTCAAAGCAAAAAATAGACCTTGGGTCGAATTTTCGATCCAAGGTTTAGTTATGAAATAGGGAATAGGAGAGATGAGAAAAAGGGGGTTTACTCAATACCCAATGCTCCATTCCCAAAGCCAAATTCAATATTCAATTACCAAGGTAAAACAGATGGCTAAATCAAAAGAACCAAAAGAGAAAAAAGAGCAAAAATTACAACCACCACAGCAACAAGAAACACCAGGTGTTGAATCAGAAATGACACCAAAGCCCAAAGCAGATGATGCTCAATATCGGGGTAGTGGTAAGTTACAAGATAAGGTAGCATTGATTACGGGTGCAGATAGTGGGATTGGTCGTGCTGTTGCGATCGCATTTGCAAAAGAAGGTGCAGATGTGGCAATCCTTTACCTTAACGAACACGATGATGCCAAAGAAACAAAACATTTGGTAGAAAAACAAGGACGTCGTGCAGTAACTATTGCAGGTGATATTGGCAATGAAAGTTTTTGTCAGCAAGCTATACAGCAAACAGTTGGTGAGTTTGGCAAACTCGATATTCTTGTCAACAACGCTGCTGAACAACATCCAAAAGAAAGTATTGAAGAAATTACCGAAGAACAACTAGAGCGAACTTTCCGCACTAATATCTTCTCGATGTTTTTCATGACTAAGGCTGCACTCAAGCATCTACAAGCAGGCAGTGCTATCATCAATACCACATCGGTAACAGCTTATAAAGGTAGCCCACATCTACTAGATTACTCATCTACGAAAGGTGCGATCGTTGCCTTCACTCGCTCCTTATCAAAAAATTTGGTATCCAAAGGAATTCGCGTTAATGCTGTCGCGCCAGGGCCAATTTGGACACCTTTAATTCCCTCAACTTTTCCTGAAGAGAAAGTTGAAACTTTTGGGAAACAAGTACCAATGGAAAGAGCCGGACAACCAGAAGAAGTTGCTCCTAGCTACGTATATTTAGCTTCTGATGATGGTTCTTATGTCTCTGGGCAAGTGTTACATGTCAATGGTGGAGATGTTGTCAATGGGTAATTAAAATAGTTAGGAGTTATGAGTGAGGAGTTAGGAATTAATAGTTATAAATAGTATATTTTAAACTTACAACTTTTAACTCTTAACTCTCAACTTATAACTCTTAACTTTTAACTCCTAACTCTCAACTTATAACTCTTAACTCTACCCTCATGGTCATCCATTGGAGGGATGATCTAATGTTGAAATATTGATAATCTGTCTAACAGCGTACATTTAAGAAATAATAACTACGTTTATGGCATCTCCTACACCACTGAAAGGCACAGAACTAGTAGATTGTGCTAGAGCAAATGCCCAGCAAGGAATTGAAACTGCTGCTTATCAATGTGGCTATAGTCAAGACCTCAACACATTTGCCAGAGAACTTAGAAAAGCTTGTGAAGATATGAATTTACAAGTAAAAGAACTTAGCGGATTAATTACTGACCAGGACATGATACTGCAATTGGGTACTGGTGAAATTGTTGCTCCAGATACGGAATCAGAATTGTAAAAGTTAAGTTAGTCATTTGTCCTTTGTCATTTATAGTGTGTTATTCACTAATGACCAATGACTAATGACCACTGACTAATGACTCTTTTCATAACTTTAAAATTACCCGCGCCAAATTGAAATAAATCAAAACACCTACAACATCAACTGCTGTGGTAATAAATGGTGCTGACATTAATGCCGGATCTAAACGAAGATAGCGAAATAGAAATGGCAGTGCTGAACCGGAGATCGAAGCCAAAATAGAAATAGCTACCAAACTAGTGCCTACAGCGATCGCTACTTCTAATCGTCCTTGCAGAAAATAAGCCCAGACAGTAGCGATCGTACCTAACATTCCTCCCAATAATGCCCCAGCGATCGCTTCCCGGCCGATTACCTGCAATGCACCAAGCGATCGGATTTCATCGGTATTCATCCCGCGAATCACCACTGTGGAAGATTGAGCGCCTACATTACCCCCAGTACCAGTCAACAAGGGGATAAAGGCTGTGAGTGCCACCACTTTTGCTAAAAGATCCTCTTGCGACTTAATAATCGTTCCTGTGACGGTATTGGTTATAAGTAAGACCAATAACCAGACAACTCGCTTCCGAGCAATTTCTAGCAAATTCATTTGAAAATAATTGTCGCCCCCCGACTGCACACCACCACCCAAGGCATAAATATCCTCGGTGGTTTCTTGTTGCAGAATATCAATCACATCATCTACCGTCACAATACCGACTAGAAGCTGTTCTCGATCTACCACAGGCACAGCCAAAAAATCATATCTTTGGATTAATCTTGCAACTTCTTCCTGGTCTGTATCAGTGTAGACAAACACCACATCACGGGTCATAATTTCGCCAATAATTTGCTCAGGTTGAGACGTTACTAATTCCCGCAACGATACAATTCCCGTCAAGCGCCTTGCCGCATCCATGACATAAAGATAATAAATCATCTCACTGGCATTAGCTAAGTTGCGAATTCGCTCTAGAGCTTGAGATACCGTCAAGTTTTCTTTCAGCGAGATCAACTCTAGCGTCATAATTCGCCCAGCTGTATCAGCTTCATAACCCAATAGTTGGGCTGTAGCTTGACGTTCCGCTGGACTTAGTTGTTCTAGTAAGCGATTGACGACTTTTGCCGGTAATTCATCAAATAACCTAGCTCGGTCATCCGGCGACATTTGATCGACAATATCGCAGACTTCCTGGCTTTTAAGTTCTTCAATTAACCGTTCTTGAACACTGTAGTCGAGATATTCATAAACCTCTATAGCCTCATCCTTAGAAAGCAAGCGAAAAGCCAAAGCGTGCATCGCTTCTGGCAAACCCTCAATCGCCTCGGCGATATCCGCAGGCTGCACGGGCACAAGAATAGATTTTGCTCCCTGCAAGTCTCCTGCTTCTAGGAGCATTTGCAGCTGAGTCCGCACTAAATCTCGCAATTCCCTGCGTGAGAGATTCTGGATGGTAGAGTTTAAATTGTTTGTCTCAGTCAAAGTCCACTTTCCTCAGCCAGTTTGAACAAGGTTGCTGCCCCTAGTCTAGGGGAAAGTGGGAATGTGCAACGTCAAACTTGTAATTTTTCTGACTTGGAGTAAATTAAAAACTTTTGTAAATGAACGAAAGAGAGGGTTTTGGGGGAAAGGGAAAAGCTTAAAGGGAAAAAACTTTATTAGGACTTACGCACGGGTAACGGAAAACGAACCACAGAGGGCGCAGAGTTCACGGAGGAATGAGAGTTTGAGAGGGTTTTTGCGTAAGTCCTATTTATATATCGAGCCTTCCAACTCTTTTCCCTTTAACCGAGCATGGATTGTGTTCTCTAGCTTAAATGCATGAATGGTGAGGCTTTTGCAAAAGTTTTTGTTCCACTGATTTTAGGTTATTACTATATTTCTGCTGGTTCTGGTAACAAAGAGATAAAGTAATAGTCAAAATGAAGTATAGATAAATATTAATTTTTCAAATCTTTAAATATTAAAATTTTTCTTTATACAAATTTTATATAGTTAATAAATTTGTAGATAAAACACATTAGATTATCCAGTATTTTGGCATTTTTTATTTAAACATCATCAAAACTTTGATATTCCTTTAAAAAAGGATATCTCAATATGAATATTTAAACAAAGTTCCATACAGAACATAGACATAACACCGCTATCTATTGTCAAATGTGTAAGCACTAAAAGAATACTTAAGTAATCTATGTAAAGTTACTGCATTTGACTAATTACGCATGTATTTGCTTTCTTTAGCATTACTTGCCTTGCTGAATATGCATCTGCACATCAGTCAATTTAGAAAATCTCAATAATTCAGTAATTTGTTGAAAGAAAACAAAGACTAACAAAGACTAATATATCTTCAACTAATTATTCATGATTAGTAATTACTGAATATATATTTATAAGTTAATCAATTATTAGCTTACAAGTATATTGATATCAAGCTTCATGATGCATTCTTTGTTGAAAAATTCAATGTAAAACTAATCCTGAAACAATAATTATGGCATCAAATCAAAACTTATCAACATCTGTAAGTCCAGTAATTACTACTAAATCATCTCTAGAAAGTATTGACCAAGGACAAACCAGCATTTCTGCTCGCTCTAGCCTACTCTCTCAAGGAGATGGACTCAAGGCAGAGTATTACGACAACATGGACTTCACCAACCTGAAGGTAACTCGTACAGATCAGACGGTGAACTTTAACTGGCGCGCTGGTTCTCCCGATGCATCGATTAATGCAGATACTTTCTCAGCGCGGTGGTCAGGTCAGGTAGAAGCCAAGTACAGCGAAACTTACAAGTTCTACACCACTGCTGATGATGGTGTGCGACTGTGGGTGAATGGTCAACAAATCATCAATCAGTTTATCGATCAACCTGCCACCGAATCCACTGGCTCGATCGCACTAGTTGCAGGTCAAAAGTACGATATTAAACTTGAGTACTACGAAAATAAATCCAATGCCGTTTCTCAACTGCGTTGGTCAAGCACCTCTCAGGCGAAGGAAATCATTCCTCAGTCGCAACTGTATAGTAATGTCAGCACACCTAGTAGTGGCAATGGACTCAAAGGAGAGTACTACGACAACATCGACTTCACTAACCTGAAGATAACTACTACAAATCCGACGGTGAACTTTAATTGGGGCGCTGATTCTCCCGCTCCATCGATTGATGCAGATAGCTTCTCAGCACGGTGGACAGGTCAGGTAGAAGCCAAGTACAGCGAAACTTACAAGTTCTACACCACTGCTGATGATGGTGTGCGACTGTGGGTGAATGGTCAACAAATCATCAATCAGTTTATCGATCAACCTGCCACCGAATCCACTGGCTCGATCGCACTAGTTGCAGGTCAAAAGTACGATATTAAACTTGAGTACTACGAAAATAAATCCAATGCCGTTTCTCAACTGCGTTGGTCAAGCACCTCTCAGGCGAAGGAAATCATTCCTCAGTCTCAACTTTATTCACCAGTTCTTCCGACCACTATCACCTTAGGATCGTCTTCGATGACTGTGAACGAAGACAGTGGTAGTGTTACCGTTAGAATACTTAGGACTGGAGATTTAAGTAGTACATCTTCAATTAAGTATGCAACTATAGCTAATACTGCTACAAAAGGAGTTGACTATGGGAGTGAAGGCGTTGAAAGTGCTGGAATACTTACTTTTGCGCCGGGACAAAGTAGCACGCAAGTATCCATTCCGATCAATGATGATTCCTCGATAGAAGGAGATGAAACCTTTAATTTTGCGATCGATCAGGCAGAGGGGGCAACACTCGGAGTCCAAAGAACTCTCGCAATTACGATTCAAGACAACGATCGCTCCGGCCTCGATTTCAGCCAGCCAGTAGTTAATGAGGGTGACGGTACTGCTAAGGTGACAGTTACACGGGGCAATGCTTCAGCGGCTGCTAGCGTCAACTACATAACCCAAGATGGGACTGCTAAAGCTGGATCTGACTACCAGGCTGTATCTGGAAGCTTGAGTTTTGCAGTCGCACAAACCAGCAACACCATTGTTATCCCCATTCTTAATGACAACGTTGGGGAATCAAATGAAACATTTGCTTTGAAGTTCAGTAACCCAGTTGGAGTGCAGCTAACTAATCAACAGACAAGTATCACTATTATTGATAATGATTCTGGTAACTTTGCTTTAGATACAGTAGTTTCTGGTTTGAATCAACCCACAGCTTTTGAATGGGCACCTGATGGTAACAGTATGTTCATTGCCCAGAAAAATGGGGTAGTGCGAGTCATGAAAAACGGTACTTTATTATCAACCCCGTTTACTGATATTAGTGGAGAGGTAAATGATACGCGCGATCGCGGTCTGTTAGGCATTGCCGTACATCCAGATTTTGGCAAAAGTCCAAACGGCAACAACTATGTTTACCTCTTGTATACCTACGATCCACCAGAAACTAATACAAGCAATTCTAAGAACAATCCCAATAGCACATTAGACGATCCTGACCAGAATGGGAATCGGACTGCACGGCTAAGTCGCTTTACAGCCGACCCCAACACTAATTACACTACTGCGATCGCTGGCAGCGAAGTTGTACTACTCGGCACAAATGGCACTTGGGCGAATATTGTCAAGCCAGATGGAAATAGTACAAATGTCACACTTGGCTATGCACCATCAGGAATTCTCAACAAAGATACTGGTAAGCCGTTTACCAGCTTGCAAGATTATCTCAATAATCTCGATAAAGTCCAAAATATCCAGAATTTTATAGCCAATGATAGTGAATCTCACTCAGTTGGTTCTGTGCGTTTTGGTACTGATGGTTCTCTGTTTGTGAGCTTAGGAGATGGTACTTCCTACAATGGAGTAGACCCCCGAGCAATTCGCGTCCAGGATAAGAATAATCTATCCGGCAAGATTCTGCGGATTGACCCGATTACTGGTAAAGGCTTATCAAGCAATCCTTTCTACAACGGTGACGCCAATAGCAATATTTCCAAAGTTTATGACTTAGGTCTGCGTAACCCCTTCCGTTTCACAATTGATAAAAAGACCAATACTCCCGTAATTGGTGATGTTGGCTTCGGTACTTACGAAGAGGTCAATGTCGGAAAACCAGGAGCTAACTTTGGCTGGCCATTCTATGAAGGTGGACTTGATGCAAATGGTAATGTTGTCAGTCTGAAACAACCAGTCTACGCTAATTTAGATGCAGCAAAAGCCTTCTATAATAGTGGCTCATCTGTTACAGAACCACTGTACACTTACAAGCATTCTGGTTCTAATTCGATCCTTGTGGGTGACTTTTACACAGGTAATACTTTCCCTGCAATCTATCAAGGTGCCTTATTCATTGGTGATTTCAGTCAAGGAACTATCGATGCTTTGATATTAGATAGTCAAGGTAAAGTTACCTCAGTTAAGCGGTTTGCTTCCCCAGCAGACAGACCTAATCTAGGACTGCCTACACAAATCACCACTGGCCCTGATGGTAATCTGTATTACGCAAACTTGACCGGAGGCGAGATCGATCGCTTCCGACCTGTTTAGAGATGAATTGAAGGAGGCAGGAGGCAGAAGGCAGGAAATAAACTCTTGATGTCTGATTTTGACTCCTGTACTTTATACTTCATCTAGTTGATAACTGATATAGCAGTTATCAGTAGACCTCTTGCATAAATCAAAAATAAGAAAGAACCCCACCCCGCCAAAGCTACGCTTTGTCTCCCCTCCCCGCTTGCGCTACGGTGTACACACATCTTTCTAGAAAACCAAAATCGTCGTAGATC